>NZ_JBSGZD010000104.1:0-24310 GCF_053610825.1 Streptomyces sp. NPDC054863
CCCGGGGCCCCTCTGTCCGTACGGGCAGTACGGGCAGTACGGGCGGTACGGGCGGTACGTGCGACCGCTAGAGCCGCGCGACCGCTGCCGCCACCCGCTCGTCGGTGGCCGTGAAGGCGACGCGTACGAACTGCTCGCCCGCCACCCCGTAGAAGTCGCCCGGCGCCACCAGGATGCCCAGCGCCGCGAGGTGCGCGACCGTCTCCCAGCAGTTCTCGCCGCGGGTGACCCACAGGTAGAGGCTGGCCTCGCTGTGCTCGACGCGGAAGCCGTGTCCGACGAGGGCCTCGCGCAGGGCGGTGCGCCTGGCCGCGTACCTGGCGCGCTGCTCGGCCACGTGCGTGTCGTCGCCGAGGGCGGCGACGGTGGCGGCCTGGACCGGGGCCGCGGTCATCATGCCGCCGTGCTTGCGGATCTGCAGCAGGTCGCCGAGTACCGCCGCGTCACCGGCGATGAACGCGGCCCGGTAGCCCGCCAGGTTGGAGCGCTTGGAGAGGGAGTGGACGGCGACGATCCCGTCGTACGTACCGCCGCAGACGTCCTCGTGCAGTACGGAGACCGGCTCGGCCTCCCACCCCAGCTCCAGGTAGCACTCGTCGGCGACGACCAGTACGCCGTGCTCGCGCGCCCAGGCGACGATCCGGGTCAGCTCGTCCTTGGCGAGGACCTTGCCGGTCGGGTTCGAGGGCGAGTTGAGCCAGAGGAGCTTGAGGCGGGTGGGGTCCAGGTCGGTGGTCGGGTCGTCGTAGACGACGGCCTCGGCGCGGGCGAGGCGGGCGCCCACCTCATACGTCGGGTAGGCGAGGCGCGGGTAACCGACCTGGTCGCCGGGGCCGAGACCGAGCTGGGTCGGCAGCCAGGCCACCAGCTCCTTGGAGCCCACGACCGGAAGGACGTTGGTGTGCTGGACGTCGCGTGCGCCGAGCCTTCGCCCCACCCACTCCACGAGCGCGTCGCGCAGCGCGACCGTGCCCCACACCGTCGGATAGCCCGGCGAGTCCGCAGCCGCGACGAGGGCCTTCTGGATCAGCTCGGGGACCGGGTCGACGGGGGTGCCGACGGAGAGGTCCACGATGCCGTCCGGGTGGGCGGTCGCCGTCTTCTTGTACGGCTCCAGCTTGTCCCAGGGGAAGGTGGGAAGGCGGTCGGTGACAGTGCTCACGGGGCTCTTCGCTTTCTCGTAGCTTTCGTACGTACGAGGACGGATCGGGCGGCGGTCGTACGGCTTCGGGAACGCCTCGGTCCCGTACGGCAGCGAAGGCCGTACGGGACCGGGGCGATGCTTTTCGGCGTACCGCCTGCTTACTGGTTCTGCGGCGGCAGCGCGGCGATGAAGGCGTGGTCGCGCTCGATCAGACCGAGCTTGGAGGCACCACCGGGCGAGCCGAGCTCGTCGAAGAACTCGACGTTCGCCTTGTAGTAGTCCTTCCACTCCTCCGGAGTGTCGTCCTCGTAGAAGATCGCCTCGACCGGGCAGACCGGCTCACAGGCACCACAGTCGACGCATTCGTCCGGGTGGATGTACAAGGACCGGGAGCCCTCGTAGATGCAGTCGACCGGGCACTCCTCGATGCACGCCTTGTCCTTGACGTCGACACAAGGCTGCGCGATGACGTAGGTCACGCTGTCGTTCCTCCTCGATAGGGCGCGGCGGGCCGAGCTCTCCGGCTCCGTCCACGGGCGCGCGGGAGCGCGGCGTCGTGCGATGCCCGCACCTAGTATCTCCGTTCCCGGGCACGATCCGAACAGGAGGGGTGGAGAGACCTGTGGAATTCACCACCGGCGGACAACTTGAGGTGCGGCTGACACCGGACGACGTGGGCAAACGGGTATCAGTCCGGCGCCTGACCGGGGACTCCACGCCGGGCGTCCGGTTCGCCGACACGGTCGGCGTGCTCACATCGTGGGACGGCGGTGTGCTGTCGATCACACGAAGGAGTGGCGAGACGGTACGGGTCGAGGCATCGTCGCTGGTCGCGGCGAAGGTGGTGCCGGCGGCGCCCGCCCGGCGGCGCGGCCCCGCGGCGAACTTCCCCGAGCTGGCGAAGGTGCTGGCGCGGGCTTGGGAACCGGTGGAGAGCGAGTCGCTCGGCGAGTGGACGCTGCGGGCCGCCGAGGGGTTCACCCGGCGCGCCAACTCCGTTCTGCCGCTGGGGAGTCCGGGCCTGCCGCTGGACGAGGCACTGTCGTACGTACGGAAGTGGTACGGGGACCGGGGCCTGCCGCCGTACGTCCAGGTGTCGACCGGCGCCGAGGGCACCCAGGAGGTGCTCGGGGCCGAACTGGCCGCGCGGGGATGGCAACTTGAGGTGTCGGCCGAGGTACGGATCGGGGCGCTGGCTCCGGTCGGCGACCTGGACGTGGGCGGGGCCGACGTACGCCTCGCGCGGTCGGCGGACGCGGCGTGGATGTCGCGGTACCAGCGCTTCGAGGTGCCCGGGGCGCATGTGGCGAAGGTGCTGGAGAGCGGGCCTTCGGTGTGGTTCGCGATGGTGCCGGGCGAGGACGGCGGGAAGCCGGCCGCGATCGGGCGGTGCGTGGTGGACGGGCGGTGGGCCGGGTTCGCGGCCGTCGAGGTCGATCCGGCGCACCGGCGGCGCGGGCTGGCGACGGCCGTGATGGCCGTCCTGGCACGCAGGGCGCTCGACGAGGGGGCGTCGGCGGCCTGGCTCCAGGTGGAGGCCGACAACGAAGCGGCCCGCGCGCTCTACGACGCAATGGGCTTCACCACCCATCACAGCTACCACCACTACCGGTACGCGACGACACAGTCCGCGTAGACACAGTCCGCACAGACACGGAGCGGGTACGAAGCTGACATGAGCGAATCCTCCCTGGGCCCCGAACTCCCCGACCGGCGACAGCAGTTCGCCGAGGAGGCGCGGGCCGAGAACCCCGACCTGGCGATGCTGTGCCTGCTGATCGGGGCGGTGGCCGACCCCGGGCTCGGGCAGGCCGGTCTCGACGAGGCGCAGATCGAACTCGACCGGCTGGCCGGGCTGTTGCCGTTCCGGCCGGTCGGGCCCCGGTCGTGGGCGGTGGCACTGTCCGAACTCCTGGGCGCGCACTGCGGGTTCGCGGGGGCGCCGGGCGACTACCAGCGACTGGAGTCCTCGTTGCTCCCGGAGGTGCTGCGGCAGCGGCGGGGGCTGCCCATCCTGCTGTCGGTGGTGTGGCTTGAGGTGGCCCGGCGGGCCGGGGCGCCGGTGTACGGGGTGGCCCTGCCGGGGCACTTCGTCGTGGGGTTCGGGCGGCCGGGCGGGGGCCCTGAGGAGCAGGTGCTGGCCGATCCGTTCGACGGGGGGCGGCTGTTGACGGGGGCGGACGCGGAGCTGCTGGTGGCCGGGGCCACCGGGGAGCCGCTCGATCCGGCGATGCTGCGGGCGGCGGATCCGCTCGGCATCGCGGCGCGGATCCTCAACAACATCCGGGCGTGGGCGGCGGCCCGGCCCGAGCGCAGCGACGTACAGCTGTGGGCGGTGGAGCTGTCGCTCCTGCTGCCCGCCCACCCGGCCAGGCTGCGCTACGAGCGGGCCCAACTCCTCGTGCAGCGAGGGGATTTCGCGGAAGGCGCCGCGGAGATGGAGGGCTACGCGGACGTGGTGGAGGCGGTCGAGCCGGCGACGGCGGAGGCGATCAGGGGGCGGGCCAGGGGTGCCCGGGCCCGCCTCAACTGATCCCCGGGGCACAACCGGCTACCACTTCGCTCCGGCGATCTGGCGGGTGGTGGCGTTGACCCGGTTGAAGAAGTTGGTCAGGCCGATCCACAGGGTGAGCCCGGCGAGCTGCTTCTCGGTGTAGTGCGCGGCGGCCTCGTTCCAGACGTCGTCCGGGACCGGGTCGCTGCGGTCGGCGAGGCGGGTGGCGCACTCGGCGAGGGCGAGGGCGGCCCGCTCGGCGTCGGTGAAGTACGGGGCCTCGCGCCAGACAGCGACGGAGTCGAGGCGCTCGTCGCTCTCGCCCGACTTGCGGGCGTTGGCCGTGCCCATGACGACGCAGACGCTGCATCCGTTGATCTGGCTGACGCGCAGGTGCACCAGCTCCAGCGTCGGCTCGGGCACGTCGCCCTTCTTCGCCACCTCGGCGAGGCCGAGGATGGCGGGCAGGGCTCCGGGGATGAGGGTGGCGGGGTTGGCCATACGGGCTTCCACGGCGGGCTCCTTCAGCGGTGCGGAGCGCGGTGTTGCGCTCTCGTCCTTATGACGGAACAGGTCGCGGAAGTGTGACAGGGGGCCGGGAGGAATTTCCGGCCCCTCAGAGCCAGCCCTTCTCGCGCGCCACCCGGACCGCCTCGGCGCGATTGCGGGTGACCAGCTTCTGGATGGCGGTGGAGAGGTAGTTGCGGACGGTGCCCGGGGAGAGCTGGAGGGCGGCGGCGATCTCGGCGTTGGTCGAGCCGTCGGCCGCAGCCCGCAGGACGTCGCGCTCGCGGTCGGTGAGCGGGTTGGCGCCCCCGGCGAGGGCGGCTGCCGCCAGGGCGGGGTCGATGACGCGCTCGCCCGCGAGGACCTTGCGGACCGCTTCGGCGAGCTGGGCGGCCGGGGCGTCCTTCACCAGGAACGCGTGGGCGCCCGCCTCCATGGCCGCTCGGAGGTAGCCGGGGCGGCCGAAGGTGGTGAGCACCACGATCTTCAGCCCGGGGAGCTGGGCGCTGAGCTGTGCCGCCGCCTCGATGCCGGTCAGGCCGGGCATCTCGATGTCCAGGAGGGCCACGTCGACGGGTGTCGCGCGGGCCGCAGCCAGCACCTCGTCGCCGCGCGCGACCTGGGCGACCACCTCGATGTCGGGCTCCAGGCCGAGCAGCGCGGCCAGTGCTTCGCGGACCATCGACTGGTCCTCGGCGAGCAGGAGCCTGATGGTGCGGTGGCCGGCGTCGGCTTCGGTGCTGGTCATGCTGCGGATCCTAGGCGCGCCTTGGCGGTGAGGGTGAAGCCGGGGGAACCGGTGGTGGTGTGCACGGTGCCGCCGACGGCGGTGAGGCGCTCGCGCATGCCGCCCAGGCCGTTGCCCGCCCCGTGTCCTGCGGGGGCTCCCCTGCCGTCGTCCTCGACGGTGAGTTCCAGGTACGGGCCGTCCAGGGTCTGGATCTCGCGCAGCCGCACCGCGCACCGCCGCGCGCCGCTGTGCCGTACGACATTGGTGACGGCCTCGCGCAGTGCCCAGGCCAGCGCCTCCTCCTGCTCCGGCGGTACGCCGGCGGGGACGGCAGGCGGCCCCGCGGGGACCTCGGCCGTGATGCCCGCGGCCGTCAGTGCGGTGCGGGCGCCCGCGAGTTCGCCCGCGAGGGTGGCCCTGCGGTAGCCGGTGACGGCTTCCCGTACGTCGACCAGGGCCTGTCTGCTGACCTTCTCGATGTCGGCGACCTGCTGGGCGGCCTGCTCGGGGCTGCCGGGCAGCATCCGGCCCGCGAGTTCGCTCTTGAGGGTGATCAGGGAGAGGGAGTGACCGAGCAGGTCGTGCAGGTCGCGGGCGAGGCGCAGCCGTTCCTCGTTGGCGGCGAGCTGGGCGACGGTGGCGCGGGCCTCCCTCAACTCGACGGTGGTGCGGACCAGTTGGCGTACACCCACCATGGCGAAGCCGCCGAGGAGGGCGGGGACGAACGCCCCGCCCAGGCTCTGCCCGAGCCCTTCGGGGCCGTGCCCGATGCCGATCAGCAGCAGCGTCGCGGCCACCGCCGGGATCACCCACCACGACGTCCGCATCGGCAGGCACGCCCCTGCCGCCACGGAGACGTACACGAAGAGCGTGAGCCAGGTGGGGCCCAGGGTCAGCGAGAGGACGGCGGAGAGGGCGAACAGGGTGCCCAGGGAGACCCGGACGGTGCGGGAGGCCAGCGCTTTGGAGGTGTGCCGGAACACCAGGGCGAAGTAGACGCCGACGAAGGCGGTCAGTCCCAGCCAGCCGAGTACGACGGCCGTGCTCTCGTGGGCGTCACCGGCGAGGTCTCTCACCGGAGCGCCCAGGAAGGCCAGCCAGATGCCGATCCACAGCAGCTTGCCCAGGACCAGGCGGCGGTTGTCCACCGGCCGCCCGATCGGGGCGAAGATCTCCTCCGCCGTCTCCTCTTTCATCCCTTCAGTGTGTCCTTCCGGTACAGCCAGGCCGCGCCGCCCGCGAAGAGGAGGAAGTACCCGGCGAGGACGGCGACGTCCTTCGCGTGCGGGGCGCCGCCCAGCTCGATGGCCTGGCCGAGGGCGGCGTACGCGTGGGTGGGCAGCCATTCGGCGATGTTCTGGAGCCACTGGGGGTAGAGGGTCGCGGGCATCCAGAGGCCGCCCAGGATGGACAGGCCGAAGTAGATGATCATAGTGACGGGGCGTACGGCATCGCCGCTGACGAGGTAGCCGAGGGCGACTCCCAGCGCGGCGAAGACGACGCTGCCCGCCCAGATGACGGCGGTGAGCGCGATCCACTGCCAGGCGTCGAGGCGTACGTCCTTGGCGGTCGCGGCGACGACGAAGACGATCACGATGGCGGGCAGCGTGACCACGGACGAGCCCGCGATCTTCGCGAGGACGTAGCCGCGGCCCGGCAGGCTGGTCAGCCGCAGCTGGCGGACCCAGCCCTTCTCGCGCTCCTTGGCGATGCGCTCGCTGTTGCCCATCAGGACCGTGGTCAGGGCGCCGAAGGAGGCCATGGCGACCATGACGAAGAGCGGCATGGTCAGGCCGCTGTCCGGGACCTTCTGGTTGCCGGAGGTGCCCGCGATCATCAGGAAGAGGGCGGAGGGGTAGACGATCGAGAAGAACATGAACTTCTTGTTCCGCAGGGTGCGGCGGATTTCGAGCGCGACGAGGGTGTTCATGCGGACGCGACCTCCTTGTTGCTGTCTTCGGCTGCGGTGATCGCCACGAAGGCCTGTTCCAGGCCGAGGCCCGCGACTTCGAGGTTGCGGGGGCGAAGGCCCAGTCCGTAGAGCGCGTGCACGGTGGCGTCGGCGTCGTGCGACTGCATGCGGACGGTACGGCCGGAGATGTCGACGGCGGAGAGGAACGGCAGCGCGCGCAGGGCCCGTTCGTCGATCGGGCCCTCCAGGTCGAAGGCGATCCGGCGCGCGCCGGCCTTCGCCTTGATCTCGGCGGCGGTGCCGTCGGCGAGGAGCCGGCCCTTGTGCAGGACCAGCACCCGGTCGGCGACCGCGTCGGCCTCCTCCAGGTAGTGCGTGGCGAACAGGACGGTGCGGCCCTGGTCGGCCTGCTGGCGCATGGTCGCCCAGAAGGCCTGCCGGGAGGTGACGTCCATGCCGGTGGTGGGCTCGTCGAGGACGATCAGGTCGGCGGCGCCCGCGGTCGCGAGGGCGAAGCGGACGCGCTGCTCCTGGCCGCCGGAGAGCTTGTTGACCATGCGGTCGGCGATCCGGGCGACACCGGCCCGGTCGAGCACGTCCTGCACGGGGTGCGGCTTGGGGTGCAGGGCGCAGGCCAGCCGGACGATCTCGTGGACCCTGACGTCCTCCATCAGGCCGCCGCTCTGGAGCATCGCGCCGACGCGGCCGTCCGCGACGGCCTGCCGGGGCGTCGTACCGAACAGCCGCACCGTGCCGGAGTCGGCGGGGCGCAGGCCGAGGAGGAGGTCGAGAGCGGTGGACTTGCCGGCGCCGTTGGGGCCGAGGAGGGCGACGGTCTCGCCGGGGTGGAGGTCGAGGGAGAGGTCCGCCACGGCCCGGACGGAGCCGTAGGACTTGCTCACCCGGTCGAAGCGGACGGCGGTTGTTGTCATGCCTCAAGGGTGGGCGGGGAGGGGGTGCCCGCGGCAGAGACGGGCGTCCGCTCTTCGGCATGACAGATGTCATGAGGCGGGGCGGGGCGGGGCGGGGGCCGGGGCCGGGGGCGACGCGGGACGGGGGAGGCCGGGGGCAACGCGGGCGGGGGGGGCTGGGCGCGACGCGGGACGGGGGGGGGCTGGGCCTGCCTGCGGCGCCTGTCCTCTCCCCGCCCCTTCCCGGAGCTGCCGGCCGCAGAGGCGGGTCCGGCTCGCGCCGGTGGGGGCGGGGCTCTCCGGGCTGCGCCCGGTTCACCGCCTGCACCCCGGTTCACCGCCTGCACCCCCGGTTCACCGCCTGCACCCGCGCGTCCTCACACGCCGGACGGGCCGGGTGCTTCCACTCTCACGGCGCCTTGAGCGGGATCGTCTGGGTGCGCTCGGCGGTGGACTTGCCGACCAGCGCCTTGCTCATCGCATCGCGGACGTCCTCCATGGACACCGGGCGCTTCGTGCCGTCCGCGTTGGTGATCATCACCTTGTCGAACGCCCCGTCGCAGAGCTTCTCCATGGCCGCCAGGTCGTAGACCGGCACGAGCTTTCCGCCCTGCGGCTTCATCGAGAGGATCTTCGGCAGCGACTTCGCGGGCCCGAACGGGATCTCCTTGCCGCCCGCCAGGATCTTGATCTGCCCGGACATGGCGGGCTCGGCGAACTCCTTCATCGCGCGGTCGAGTTCGGCCTGGGCCACCGTCGGCTGCTTGGCGACGACGGGCAGTTCGACCGGTACCGCCTTTCCGCTCTGGACCTGCTCGCGGTAGGCGTCCCGCACCTTCTTCATCGAGGCCTGCACGTCAAGTGCCTTGCCCGGCTTGCCGGGCACGGCGACGGGCTTGCCCGTGGAGAAGTCGACGGACGCGTCGGACGCCGTGCCCGAGGTGCCCGCCAGGGAGGTCAGTGCGACGGTCAGCTTCTCCTCGTCGACGGGGATCACCGGTTCCGCGACGCGCTGGCCGCCGAACAGGGAGCCGACCACCGACACCGGGTTGTAGTCGCCGCCCGACGCGCCGCGCACCGTCTCCTGACTGTCCAGGATCAGGCCCGCGTTGCCGGGCGCCAGTTCGGTCTTCTTGCCGTCGACGGTCAGCTGGAGCGGCAGTCCGGCCCGCTTGCCGAGGACCGAGTCGAGCTTGACGACCGCCTCGTCCTTGGTGCTGCCGCCGATGTCGACGCCGAGGACCGTGGTCCCCTTCGGTACGTCGGAGTGGTTGAGCAGCAGCCCCGCGCCGTAGACGCCACCTGCCACGACGACCACGCCCGCGACCAGCAGGACCAGCTTGGAGCGGCCCTTCTTCGCGGGGGCGGCGGGCTTGGGCGCGGGCGGCGGGGCGGGCTCGTTCCGTACGGGCGCGGCCTGGCCGAAGTCGGCGGCGCCCGGCGGGTCGGGCAGCCGGGGGGTGAGGCTCGGCCCGCTCGGGAACGCGCTGCGCGGCCCGTCCGGCTGGACCACCGGAACACCGCTGGTCAGGGTGTCGCCCGAGACGTACCCGGGCGGGATCATCGGGCCGGGACCCGGCGCACCGGCGACCGGAGCTCCGGCGCCCTGCACCGCTTCCCAGCCACGCCCCGGCTCTGCTCCCGTTCCCGGTCCCGTCCCCGGTCCCGTTCCCGGCAGGTCGTCGCGCGGGTCGGTCTGCGGAGTGAGGACGGCGGTGTCGTCGGTCATGCCGCCGGCGCCGTTCATGCCGGTGAGCGGGTTCGTGCCGTACGGGGACGAGGACCCGGCGGGGGGTGTGCCCGCGCCGGGCTTCGCCACCGGCCACGGGCTCGAACCGGAACCAGAGCCGGAGCCGGGAGCGGAACCCGCTCCGGGCCTCTGGTGCTGCCCCGTGACCTCCGGCCCCGGGCCGCTCGCGATCGAACTGATGCCGCTGACGGGCCCGGACGTCGGCCCTGACGGAGCAGCAGCACCGGTGGAACCGGGACCGGCGGATCCGCCCGGTGCTCCCCCGTCGGCCCCCGTACCGTCCGTGAAGTACGGCAGTCCGTCACGCTGCCCGCCACCCTGGGCGGTGGATGGCGCGGACGGCGAAGGCTGCGGCGTGACGGGGGCCTTGCGCGGTGCGAACCAGTCGCTCGCCGGCTTGTCCTCACCGGAAGCGGAAGCAGCTCCGGACCCGGAACCGGAACCGTCCGTCCCGTCGGCTCCCTTGTCCCGTACCGTCGCCCCCTGCACGCGCGTCGGCAGCGGAGGCTGACCGGACGCGGTGGGCGCCCCGGCGGCCGGAGCAGCGGCGCCCTGCGCACCGGACGGCGCGGCCGACAGCGGTTCCGAGGGCGGCCACACGGTCTCGCCCGTGGTCTCGCCGCCGCGGCTCCCGTCGGCCGACGGACCGTCACCCTCGCCGTCGTTCATCGGCTTGCGCATGACGACCGGCGGGATGGGACGCGATCCGGGGATGTTGATCCGGATACGGGTCGTCAGCGTCGTCTCGGTCCTGGGCCCGTCCGCCTCCGGAGCCTCGGCGGGCTCGTCGTGCGCCCCCGCGCCGGCGCCGTCCTGGCCGTCCGGGTCGAGCGAGGGATACGGGCTGGTTCCGTACGGCGGCGTGCCGGAGGGGTAGGCGGCTGATCCGCGCCCCTGCGCGCCGGAGGACGAACTGTCAGTTTCACGACTCAAGGCAGGTTCTCCCGGTTGGCTCCACCGCCCGATCTCTTGACCATGTGCTGCGGGCGGCTCGGCGGCGCGCACCACCATACTGTCCGCCGCAGGCACCCGCCCCGCTGCCGTGGGAAGGGCAGCGGCCGAAATCCGGCAGGAAGTGGTACGTCACTTCCCAAGTCGGGCGGCGGAAGAGCCCGGTTGCGGCAATTGCGGCATGGTGGCGCAGATCACAGCCAGCGCGATGCCGCCCAGCAGAAAGACACTGGCGGCCGTACCGCCGCCGAGCAGGCTGTCCCCCTCGGTCCGGCCGGTGACGGCGAGGAGTACGGCGACGGTCCAGCCGATGCCGGGGGCGAGGGCGCCGCTGCGGGTGCCCAGTGCGTACGTACCGCCGTAGAAGAGTCCGCCCGCGGCGAGCAGCCCGAGCAGCAGGCCGAGCGGGAGGAGCGCCCCGGAGACGAGGGCGCCGGCGAGGCCGGTGACGACGCCGACGAGGAAGAGGAGTGCGTACAGGGGAGCGCGCGCCCAGTTGCGCCCCGCGGCCCGCGCGGTCGCGTCCGCCGCGGTCGTCTTCGCCGCCCCCTTGGGGTGGGTCGAGGCCTTCGCCCTGGGAGCGGTCATGCGTCCACCCCGGTCACTCCGGCCGCTCCGGTCACCCCGGCGAAGAGGTCGGTCTCGGCTTCGCCCGCGTCGTCGTCCTCGTCACCGCGCGGCGGGAGCACCCGCTCGTAGTACTCGGTGGTGAAGACCGGCTGGGCGAGCTCGTTGGAGAGCAGGAACCACGGTTCGTGGACGGTGATCTGGGTGGCGTGCGCGCGCATCGCGGCCATTTTCGCGGAGCCGTACGCGGATCCGTCGATCTCCGTGGTGATGTGCTCCTCGTCCACCACACCGGGGACGTCGTCGACCGGTGCGATGCCGGGGAAGCCCGGGTCCTCCTCGCGCAGGCGGGCGAAGGCGGCCTCCGCGACGGGACGCGGCACGCGGTTCCAGTACACCTTCTCGACGGCGTACGGAACGCCGAAATCCGGACGGTAGGTGGGCTCCGCCGCGAGCTCGGCCGCGCGCATGGCGACGCGGTGCGCCTGGATGTGGTCGGGGTGCCCGTAACCGCCGTCCGGGTCGTACGTCACGAGGACCTGGGGGCGCACTTCACGGATCACCGCGACGAGGTACGAGGCCGCGGCGTCGACCTCCGCGTGCCAGAAGGCGTTCTCCCGGTGGTTCTGCGGGGCGCCCTTCATTCCGGAGTCGCGAAAGCGGCCGGCGCCGCCGAGGAAGCGGTGGTCGGCGACGCCCAGCTCCTTCATGGCGGCGGCCAGCTCGACCGCCCGGTAAGGGCCGAGGGAGTCGTCCCGGTCCGCCGCCAGGTGGGCGAGGGAGGGCGGAATGATCTCGCCCTCCTCGCCCTGCGTGCAGGTCACCAGGGTGACCCGGGCGCCCTCGGCCGCGTACCTGGCCATGGTGGCGGCGTTGTTGATCGACTCGTCGTCGGGGTGTGCGTGCACCAGGAGCAGGCGACGGGTGGGGAGCTCGGTCATGAGGACAGCCTACGAGGTGGGGCCGCAGACGCCCCCCGCACTCCTCGACACTCCTCCGCACTCCTCCGCACTCCTCGGCACTCCTCAGAAGTGGAAGCCTCCCAGCACCCCGGCCACGTTCGTGGTGACGTCCTTGATCGTGGGCGCGATGGACGAGCTGGCCAGATAGAACCCCAGCAGCATGCAGACCACCGCGTGTCCGGCCTTCAGTCCGGATTTCCGGACCAGCAGGAAGACGACGATCGCCAGCAGCACCACCGCCGAAATCGAGAGTGCCACGGCGGTTCACCTCCACTTGAATACGGTCGGGACGACGGGACGGGGACGGGCAGCACGACAGGTGCCAGCAGGTCTATACCCACCTAGCGCTACGGATCATAACTATCCGCATCTACGCATTGATCGGTGCACGGCAGCACGAGGGGCGCACAGGGGGCGGGCAGTTGAGGATCATGGCCGGAAATCACCCCTCCGGCCGCGGGAGTTGGAGGCTCCCCTTCAGGGATTCCGGGAAACGTCCGGCCGACCACGACGCACCCGCACCACCGCGACGGCCGCAGCCCTACCAGCCCGGCGGGCGCGACGAAGGCGGCGGCGGACCGAAGCCGCCCTGTGCCCCGGGCGCGGGCGGCGCGCCCCCGTACCCGTCGTAGACGTTCGGCGCGAGCTGCCGTCCGCCCCCCGTCCGCACTCCCCCGCGCCCCAGCACGAGCACCACCAGTCCGCCCGCCAGCAGCCCGAACGCCCACCAGAGCACCATGAGTTGCTCGACCCGGCCGAGCCCCCCGAGTCCCGCGAAGAGGTCCGCGCGCACCGCCACCGACACCCCCGCCGCCCCGCTCACCCCCACCAGGCCCGCCCCCACCAGCCCCAGCGGCCGGGAATGCACCGCGCCCGCGAGCGCCCCGCACGCGCCGGTGAGGGTGACGGCCACCACGACCACGGAGGCCCAGCCCGCCGGCATGCCGAGGAGTTGCAGCGCCTCGCCCCCGCCGGTGAAGCGCTCCGCGTACAGCGACAGCGGGCCGGGGTTCTGGAGGTACCGGTGGACCTCCCAGGCCGCCGCGCCCGCCCCGGCCGTCCCGAGCAACAGGAACGCCGTGATCCCGGCGCCCCGGCCCGGCTTCGTCGGCGCGGTGCCACGCCCCTGGAGACGCAGCGGTCTGCGCCCCGCCACGACCACGATCAGCAGCGCCGCCGCGAGCCCCAGTGCCACGAAGGTGCTGAGCATGGCCCGCATCCTGAGCCCGTTCGGATACACCTCCGCGAATCCGTCGGCCCACAGCGCCGGGGCGCGCACGGCGAGGGTGACGAGGCCGGTCACGGCGAGGGAGGAGGCGGCGACCGGCGAACGGAACGCGCCGATCGCCACGACGACGTACACACACAGCAGTACGAAGTCGTAGAGCGTGGTCGCGGTGAGGAAACGGTCGGGCCCGCTGCCCGCCCACGCCCACCACAGCCTGGCCGGGTCGTCGACGAGGCGTAGGTCGCGGCCGATCCAGAGCGCGGTCAGGGCGGCGAGCAGCAGGCAGACTCCGCTGCCCGTGAACCGTGCGCCGCGTACGAGTGACTGAGGCTCCCCCGTCGGTCCCATGGGTGAATGGTCCACCCTGGTACGGGAGTTGAACAAGAGGACCGGAGTTCGCTTACGTAACGCACCGGCGCAAACGGCGACCGGCCGGGGCGACATGGCGCGCCCCGGCCGGCCCACGGCACCCGCACGGCCGTACGTTCCTCAGCCTGACGGCCGGGGATGTCGCGGGCGTTGCCCGTGTGTTAAAGCCGTCCGCACTTCAGCGCGGCACCACCACCCGCTCCTCCGCGAAGTGGCACGCCGAGTGGTGGGCCGCCGGGCTGTCCGCGTCCCGGAAGACCGCCGGCACCGCCAGCAGCGGGACCTCCTGCGCGCACCGCTCCTGCGCCTTCCAGCAGCGGGTGCGGAAGCGGCAGCCCGACGGCGGGTTGGCGGGCGAGGGCACGTCGCCGCTGAGGATGATGCGCTCGCGGTGGTCGCGGGCGGTCGGGTCGGGGACGGGGACGGCGGAGAGCAGCGCCTGGGTGTAGGGGTGGGTGGGGTGCTCGTAGATCTCGGCGTCGCTGCCGATCTCGACGACCCGGCCCAGGTACATGACGCCGACGCGGTCGGAGATGTGCCGGACGATGGAGAGGTCGTGCGCGATGAAGAGGTAGGAGAGGTTGAACTCCTGCTGGAGCCGGTCCAGGAGGTTGATGACCTGGGCCTGGACGGACACGTCGAGGGCCGAGACCGGCTCGTCGGCGACGATGATCTCCGGGTTGAGGGCGAGGCCGCGGGCGATGCCGATGCGCTGGCGCTGACCGCCGGAGAACTGGTGCGGGTAGCGGTTGATGTACTCGGGGTTGAGGCCGACGACGTCCAGGAGGTCCTGGACCTTGCGCCGCCGGTCGCCCTTGGGGGCCACCTCGGGGTGGATCTCGTACGGTTCGCCGATGATGTCGCCGACCGTCATCCGGGGGTTCAGTGAGGTGTACGGGTCCTGGAAGACCATCTGGATGTTGCGGCGGACCGTCTTCAGGGCTTTTCCGGACAGCTTGGTGATGTCCTCGCCCTTGTAGCGGATCGCCCCTGACGTGGGCTTCTCCAGCTGGACGAGCATCTTGGCGACGGTCGACTTGCCGCAGCCCGACTCGCCGACGATGCCGAGGGTCTCGCCCGCGCCGAGGTCGAAGGAGACGCCGTCGACGGCCTTGACCGCGCCGACCACCTTCTTGCGGACGATGCCCTGGGTGAGGGGGTAGTGCTTGACCAGGTCGCGGACTTCCAGAATGGGTTCGGCTCCGCCGACGGGCCTGTCGACGGGCAGTTCGGCGGGCCTGTCCGCGGGCTCGTCGGCCCCGGTCCCGAACGTCACGAGGTCAGCCATCGAGCGTCTCCTTCCAGAAGTGGCAGGCGCTCTGGCGGTCCTCGGCCACGTCGAACAGGGGCGGCACGTCGGTGCGGCAGACGTCCCTGGCCTGCGGGCAGCGCGGGTTGAAGGCGCAGCCCGGCGGGATGTGCAGCAGGTTGGGCGGCAGGCCCTTGATCGCGTACAGCTCCTGGCCCTTCTGGTCCAGGCGCGGGATCGATTCGAGGAGGCCCTTGGTGTAGGGGTGGGCGGGGTTCTTGTAGATCTCGTGGACGGGGGCGTTCTCGACGATCCGGCCCGCGTACATGACGGCGATCTTGTCGGCGACGTCGGCGACCACACCCAGGTCGTGGGTGATCAGGATGAGCCCCATGTTCAGCTCGCGCTGGAGCTCGGCGAGGAGGTCCATGACCTGGGCCTGGACGGTCACGTCGAGGGCCGTGGTCGGCTCGTCCGCGATGATCAGCTTCGGTTCCAGGGCGAGCGCCATCGCGATCATGATGCGCTGGCGCATGCCGCCGGAGAACTGGTGCGGGTACTGCCCGACCCGTTCCTTCGCGGCCGGGATGCGGACCCGGTCCATCAGCTCGACGGCCTTGGTCCTGGCGTCCTTCTTCGACATCCCCCGGTGCACGACGAACATCTCGCCGAGCTGGGCGCCGACGGAGAGCACCGGGTTCAGGGACGACAGCGCGTCCTGGAAGATCATGGCCATTCCGGCGCCACGGATCTTGCGCCGCTGCTCCTCCTTGAGCTTCAGGACGTCCTGGCCCTCGAAGAGGATCTCGCCCTGGGGGATGCGCCCCGGCGGCATGTCGAGGATGCCCATGACGGCCTGGGCGGTCACCGACTTGCCGGAGCCCGACTCGCCGAGGACGGCGAGGGTCTCGCCCTCGTCGACGCTGTAGTTGACCCCGTTGACGGCCTTGACCACACCGTCGCGGGTCTTGAACTCCACGTGCAGGTCTCGTACTTCGAGCAGCATGTCAGCAGCACCCTCTATCGCAGCTTGGGGTCGAGGGCGTCGCGCACCGCGTCGCCGAGCATGATGAACGCGAGGACCGTGACGGCGAGTGCTCCGGCCGGCCAGAGCAGCATGTGGGGCGCGTTGCGGACGTACGCCGAGGCGGACGAGATGTCGATGCCCCAGGAGACGGTCGGGGCCTTCAGGCCGACGCCGAGGTAGGAGAGCGTGGCTTCGAGGGCGATGTACGTGCCCAGGGCGATGGTCGCGACGACGATGACCGGCGCGATCGCGTTCGGGGTGATGTGCCGCAGCAGCATCCGGGAGTTGCCCGCACCCAGTGCCCTGGCGGCCTGTACGTAGTCGTTCTGCTTGGCGGTGATGACCGAGCCGCGCGCGATGCGGGCGAGCTGCGGCCAGCCGAGCAGCACGATGAAGGTGATCACCGGCCAGACGGTGGTGCCGGGGACGACGGACAGGAAGACCAGGCCGCCGAGGACGACGGGGATCGCGAAGAAGACGTCCGTGATGCGGGAGAGCACCGAGTCGAACCAGCCGCCGAAGAAGCCCGCGAGCCCGCCGAGGACGCTGCCGAGCAGGGCGACCCCGATCGTGGCGCAGACGCCGACGGTGACCGAGGCCCTGGCCCCGTACACCGTACGGGTGTAGACGTCGCAGCCCTGGCCGTTGAAGCCGAAGGGGTGGCCCGGCGCGGAGCCCTGCTGGGCCTTGCCGAGGTCGCAGGCGAGGGGGTCTCCGGAGGCGATGACCGAGGGCCACAGCGAGATGAACACCAGGAACGCGATGATCAGTCCGGAGACGATGAAGACGGGGTTGCGGCGCAGGTCGTGCCAGGCGTCCGACCAGAGGCTGCGGGCCTTGTCGCCGCCGCTCCGCCCGGGTTTCGGGGGCTTCTCCAGGCTGGCGCCCTCGGCGACCGCGAGGTCCATCGCACCGCCGGAGCCGCCGAGTGCGGAGATCGCGCCCTCGTCGTGCGGGTTCGGGCGCTGCGGATTCTCAGGGTTCTTGGGCTCAGGCATACCGGATCCTCGGGTCGAGAACGGCGTACAAGAGGTCGACGATCAGGTTCGCCACCAGGAAGACCAGCACCAGGACGGTCACGAAGCCGACGACGGTCTGCGAGCTCTGCCGGACGATGCCCTGGTAGAGCTGGTAGCCGACGCCGTGGATGTTGAAGATGCGCTCGGTGACGATCGCGCCGCCCATCAGGGCGCCGATGTCGGTGCCGATGAAGGTGACCACCGGGATCAGGGAGTTGCGCAGCAGGTGCCGGGAGATGATCCGCCTGCGCGGCAGCCCCTTGGCGACGGCGGTACGGACGTAGTCCGCGCGGGCGTTCTCGGCGACCGAGGTGCGGGTGAGACGGGTGACGTACGCCAGTGAGACGGACGCCAGCACAAGCCCGGGGATGAGGAGTTCGTCGATCGTGGCGGCCGGGGAGACCGCCGGTTTGATCAGGCCCCACTTCACTCCGAGCAGCAGCTGGAGCAGCAGGCCGGTGACGAAGGTGGGGATGGAGATGACGACGAGGGTCAGGATCAGCACCCCGGTGTCGATCGGCCGGCCCCTGCGGAGCCCGGTGAGCACGCCGAGGCTGATGCCGATGACGATCTCGAAGACGATCGCCACCACGGTGAGCCGGGCGGTGACCGGGAAGGCGGTCCCCATCAGCTCGGTGACCTTCTGGCCGTTGAAGGCCTTGCCGAAGTCACCGGTGAACAGGTTCCCCATGTAGGTCAGGTATTGCTGCCAGACCGGCTTGTCGAGGCCGAAGTCGGCCTTGAGCTGTGCGGCGGTCGCCGGATCGCACTTGCGGTCGCCGCACAGCCCCGCGACGGGGTCGCCCATCACGTTGACCATCAGGAAGATCAGCAGCGTGGCGCCGAAGAAGACCGGGATCATCTGGAGCAGACGCCGGATCACATAACGTCCCATGAAGGGCTCCCGTGGTCGTCGTGACGGATCAACTGGACTGCCGTGGCAGTCAGCTGACCTTCAGCTCGTTGTAGACCGGGATGCTGAACGGGTTCAGCGCGACGCCCGAGGTGCGCTCGGAGTACGCGGCGGAGCCGTTCTGGTACCAGAGCGGGATGGCGGCCATCTGATCGGCGACGACCTGCTCTGCCTGCTGGAACTTCGCGGTGGCCTTGGCGGTGTCGGTCTCCGCGTTGGCCTCCTTCAGGAGGCGGTCGAAGTCCTTGTCGGACCACTGGCCGTCGTTGGAGGACGCGCCCGTCGCGTACAGCGGCTCCAGGAAGTTCTGGATCAGCGGGTAGTCCATCTGCCAGCCTGCCCGGAAGGGGCCGGGGAGCTTCTGCGTGCTGGCCTGGGCGCGGAAGTCGGCGAAGGTGCCGATGGGGTTGCCGACGCAGGCCTTGTTGTTGCCCAGCGCGTTGTTGATGCTGTTGCAGACGGCGTCCACCCACTCCTTGTGGGAGCCCGTGTCCGCGTTGTACGAGATGGACATCTGGCCGCCGGGGATGCCGCCGCCCTCGGCGACCAGCTTCTTGGCCTCGGCCGCGTTGTACTCGCAGGAGGCGCCGCACAGACCGGCCTTGTAGCCGCCGGCCACGCCGAGCACCGGGGAGGTCCAGTCGGTGGCGGGGGTGCGGGTTTTCTGGAAGATCGTGTCGGTGATCTGCGCCCGGTTGATGGCCATGGACAGGCCCTTGCGGAGCTTCTCGGATCCCGGCTTGTTCCACTTCGCGTCGTAGAACGGGAAGGAGAGCGTCTGGATGATGCCGGCCGGGGTGTTGAGGTACCGGCCGCCGAGGTCGTTCTTGACGTTCTTGAGCTGGGCGGCGGGCACGTCGTCGAGGAGGTCGAGGTTGCCGGCCGTCAGGTCGGTGTAGGCGGTGCCGTAGTCGCTGTAGACCTTGAGGTCCACGCCCTCGTTCTGCGCCTTGTCGGTGCCCGGGTAGTCGGCCCACTTGCGCAGGCTCATCACCGAGCCCTTCTCGTAACTCTTGACGGTGTACGGGCCGTTGCCGACCGGCCTCTTGAGGAAGCCGTCGTGGTCGTCGAAGAAGACCTTGGGCAGCGGGGCGAACGCGGCGTAGCCGAGCGTCTCGGGCCAGGTGGAGAACTTCTGGGTGAGCTTGACCGTGAAGGTGTTCTCGCCCGTGACCTTGAGGCCCGACAGGGTCGCGGCGGTGGCCTCGCCCTTCTCGGGGTGGACCTTGTCGTACCCCTCGATGTAGCCGAAGAAGGGGGCGTTCTTCTGCTTGTTCTTGAGGTGCGCGGCGTAGTTCCAGGCGTCCACGAAGGACTTGGCGGTCACTTTCTCGCCATTGCTGAACTTCCAGCCGCTCTTGACCGTGACGGTGAAGTTCTGCGAGTCGGTGGTCTCGAACTTCTCGGCGAGCATGTCCTCGGCCGCGCCGGTCTTCGGGTTGTACCGCTTGAGGCCCCGGAAGAGCATCTCCAGGACCTTGCCGCCCTGCACCTCGTTGGTGTTGGCGGGCTCCAGGGGGTTCTGCGGGTCTCCCCACGACGCGCTGACCACGCCCGCCTCGCCGCCGCTTCCTCCGCCGCCGCAGGCGGTCGCCGCGAGGGCGACCGCTGCCGCGCATGCGGCCCACTTGGCGTGCCTGGCTCCGCGCATGGAGTTCCTCCTAGAGTCCCAACGATGACTTAGGGACTCATATCACCCCATATGTGACGAAGCTGCATCTTCACCGCGCCCATATGTACGCCCTCTCCCGACAGCCCCACCGGTCAGCCGATCGAGGGCGCCGGATCGGTCGCCAGGCGGGCGTGCACGTGCATGTCGACGTACTCCCCCGGCACGGGCGCGGGCAGGCCGCCCCGGGCCACGCCCTCCGCCCCGTACCCCGTGCGCAGGGCCACCCGGCAGGACTGCTCGTGGCCCACGGCGTGGCCGAGCTCGATCCGGTGCAGAGCGAGCTCCTCGAAGCCCCAGCGCGTGCACAGCTCCACGGCGCGGGTGATCACGCCCCTCCCCCGCGCGCCGGGCAGCAGCCAGTAGCCGATGCCGGCGCAGCCGCGCCTCGGCTCGATCTTGTGCAGGCCGACGGAGCCGAGGACCTCGTCCGTCGCCGCGTCCGCGACGCAGTACTGGGCGAGGTCGCCGCGCGCCCAGCCCTCGGCCCGCGAGCGGACCACGCCCAGCGCCCCGGCCTCGTCCAGCGGCCCGCCCGACATGCCGTCCCAGCGGCGGCGTTCGGGGTCGTTCGCCCCCTCCCGCATCGCTGCGGCGTCCGCCTCCCGCCATTCCCGCAGCCGCAGCCCGTAGCCGGTGAGCTCCTTGAAGGTCAGTGTCATGGGTACCTCTCCTGCGCCTCGCATGCCTACGTACGGGAGATCGACGCCGCCCCCGTCCCGAGGAGTCGGGGCGGGGGCGGCGGTGAGAAGGGCGTGGTGCACGGGTGCGGAGGGTCAGGCCGCGCCCACCACGTCCTTCTCCTCGGCGAAGTGGCACGCCGATTCGTGGGCCGCGGGAGTGTCCTGACCCGTGAACCGGGTCGGGATCGCCAGCAGCGGCTCCTCCTTCGCGCACTTGTCCTCCGCCTTCCAGCAGCGGGTGCGGAAGCGGCAGCCCGACGGCGGGTTGGCCGGCGAGGGCACGTCGCCGGTGAGGATGATCCGCTCGCGGTGCTCACGGGCGGACGGGTCCGGCACCGGGACGGCCGACAGCAGCGCCTGGGTGTAGGGGTGCGTCGGGTGCTCGTAGATCGCCGCGTCGGAGCCGATCTCGGCCATCTTGCCCAGGTACATCACGCCGACGCGGTCGGAGATGTGCCGGACGATGGAGAGGTCGTGCGCGATGAAGAGGTAGGACAGGTTGAACTCGTCCTGGAGCTTCTCCATCAGGTTGATGACCTGCGCCTGGACGGAGACGTCCAGGGCCGAGACGGGCTCGTCGCAGATGATGATCTCCGGGTTGAGCGCGAGGCCGCGGGCGATGCCGATGCGCTGGCGCTGACCGCCGGAGAACTGGTGCGGATAGCGGTTGATGTACTCCGGGTTCAGACCGACGACGTCCAGGAGGTCCTGGACCTTGCGCCGCCGCTCGCCCTTCGGAGCCACCTCGGGGTGGATCTCGAAGGGCTCCCCGATGATGTCGCCGACCGTCATGCGCGGGTTCAGCGACGTGTACGGGTCCTGGAAGACCATCTGGATGTTGCGGCGGACCGCCTTCAGGGCCTTGCCGGACAGCTTGGTGATGTCCTGGCCCTTGTAGAAGACCTCGCCCGCGGTCGCCGTCTCCAGCGTCATCAGCAGCCTGGCGACCGTGGACTTGCCACAGCCGGACTCGCCCACGATGCCCAGGGTCTCGCCCTGGTACAGGTCGAAGGAGATGCCGTCGACGGCCTTGACCGCGCCGACCTGCTTCTTGAGCAGGATGCCCTGGGTGAGCGGGAAGTGCTTCACCAGGTTGCGGACCTGGAGGATCGGCTCGCCGCGCTCGACGGGCTTCTCCAGGGCTGCCACGGCCTGCGTCTCGGACGCCGCGTCGACGACCTCGACCTCGGAGACGTTCGGGGTGGCGTCCACCGGCTTCTTGGTGGGCTCAGCCATGGATCGTCTCCTTCCAGAAGTGGCACGCGCTGCCGCGACCGGTCAGGTCGGCGCCGTCCCGCTCGGTCACCTGGACCAGTGCGGGGACGTCCGTGCGGCAGATGTCCTGCGCCTTGGGGCAGCGCGGGTTGAACGCGCAACCGCTCGGGATCTTCGTCAGGTTGGGCGGCAGGCCCTTGATCGCGTACAGCTCCTGGCCCTTCTGGTCCAGGCGCGGAATCGATTCGAGGAGGCCCTTGGTGTACGGGTGTGCCGGGCGCTTGTAGATCTCGTGGACCGGAGCGGTCTCGACGATCCGGCCCGCGTACATCACCGCGATCTTGTCCGCGACGTCGGCGACGACGCCGAGGTCGTGGGTGATCAGGATCAGACCCATGTTGTACTCGCGCTGCAACTCCGCGAGCAGGTCCATGACCTGGGCCTGAACGGTCACGTCGAGAGCCGTGGTCGGCTCGTCCGCGATGATCAGGTCCGGTTCCAGGGCGAGCGCCATCGCGATCATGATGCGCTGGCGCATGCCGCCGGAGAACTGGTGCGGGTAGTCGTTGACCCGCTCCTTGGCCGCCGGGATCCTGACCTTGTCCATCAGCTCGATGGACTTGGCCTTGGCGTCCTTGCGGCTGAGGCCCTCGTGCACCCGGTACATCTCGCCGAGCTGGTAGCCCACCGAGAGCACGGGGTTGAGGGAGGACAGCGCGTCCTGGAAGATCATCGCGATCTTCCGGCCGCGGATCTTCCGCCGCTCCTCGGGGGACATCTTCAGCATGTCCTGGCCGCGGAAGAGGATCTCGCCCTGCGGGATCTTGCCGGGCGGCATGTCGAGGATGCCCATGATCGCCTGGGCGGTCACCGACTTGCCGGAGCCCGATTCGCCGAGCACGGCGAGGGTCTCGCCCGCGTCGACCGAGTAGTTGACGCCGTTGACGGCCTTGGCCACGCCCTCGCGGGTGTGGAACTCCACGTGCAGGTCGCGCACGTCGAGCAGGGGGCCGTTGTTCTCGCCGTCGGCGGAGAGGACGGGCACGTTCGCTGGTTTGTCCATGATGGTCACGTACGCCTCCCTCAGCGCAGCTTCGGGTCGAGGGCTTCGCGCACGGCGTCACCCATCATGATGAACGCCAGGACGGTCAGGCTCAGCAGACCGGCCGGGAAGATCAGGGTGTGGGGGTTGTTGCGGATGTCCTGCGTGGCGTCGGAGATGTCGCCGCCCCACGAGATGGAGTCGCCGCCGAGACCCAGACCCAGGAACGACAGCGTCGACTCGGCGACGATGTACGTACCCAGGGCGATGGTCGAGACGACGATCACCGGTGCGATCGCGTTCGGCAGGATGTGCCGGAACAGGATCCGCCGGGTGCCCGCGCCGAGCGCCTTGGCCGCCACCACGTAGTCCGCGTGCTTGGTCGTGATGACCGCACCGCGCATCACGCGGGCGATCTGCGTCCAGCCGAGGAAGGCCAGGGCGCCCATGACGACCCAGACCGTGCGGTCGGTGAAGGCGTTCAGGACGACCATCGCGCCCAGCAGGAACGGGATGCCGAAGAACACGTCGGTGAGACGCGAGATCAGGCTGTCCCAGAAGCCGCCGAAGTAGCCGGCCAGCATGCCGAACAGGCCGCCGAAGACGGTGACCAGGATCGTGACGCCGAGGCCGACCAGGATCGAGTTGCGGGCGCCGTAGAGCGTACGGGAGTAGATGCTGCGTCCCGTGCGGTCGAAGCCGAACCAGTCCGCCTGGAAGAAGTGCCCGAGTTCGGGCTTGCCCAGGAAGTGGTTGGCCTGGTCGCCGATGGAAGGACTGGCGTCGGTGAACAGGCTCGGGAAAGCGGCCACCACGATCATCAGCAGGATCAGCGCCGACGAGATCACGAACAGCGGGTTGCGCCGCAGGTCCCGCCAGGCGTCGGCGCCGAGGCTGCGCGCCTTGGACGCCGCGGGGCCGCCGTCGGTGGAGACGGGCTCCCCCGCGACCACGTTCGCCGCGTCCTCGTGAGCGGTCTTGGTGAGGTCAGGCATAACGGATCCTCGGGTCCAGGACCGCGTAAAGCAGGTCGACGAGCAGGCTGGCGAGGAGGTACACGAGCACCAGGACGGTGACGACACCGACGATGATCGTGCCCTCGCGTCGGGCGATCGCCTCGAAGAGGAGGTTGCCGATGCCCGTGACGTTGAAGATGCCCTCGGTGATGACCGCGCCGCCCATCAGGCTGCCGATGTCGGTGCCCAGGTAAGTGACCACGGGAATCAGCGAGTTGCGCAGCAGGTGCCGGGTGACGATGCGCTGCTTGGGCAGGCCCTTGGCGACGGCGGTGCGCATGTAGTCCGCCGACTTGTTCTCGGCGATCGAGGTGCGGGTGAGCCGTGCCACGTACGCCAGGCCGACCAGGCCCAGTACGAGCGCCGGAACCATCAGCTGGCTGAAGCTCTCGGAGTCCTGCACGGTCGGGGTGATCCAGCCCAGCTCGTTGCCGAAGTACAGCTGGAAGCCGAGACCCACGACGAAGATCGGAACGGAGATCACCAGCAGCGTGAACAGCGTCACGCCGGTGTCGATGACCTTCCCGCGGCGGATGCCCGCAAGCACGCCGAGGGTGATGCCGACGACAAGCTCGAAGGCCCACGCCATGGAGGCGAGACGCAGCGAGACGGGGAAAGCCTGTGTGATGTCGTCGAGCACGGGCCTGCCACCCGCGATGGTCTTGCCGAAGTCTCCCTGGAACAGCCCGCCCATGTAGTGCAGGTACTGCTGCCACAGCGGGAGGTCCAGACCTCGGTCGTGCCGGATCTGCGCGACCTGCGCCGGGTCCGGCGGCTTGTCCCCCCACAGCGCCGCAACCGGGTCGCCGGGGAGCACATTGACCATGAGGAAAATAAGCAGGGTTGTCCCGATGAAAACCGGGATCATCTGGAGCAGTCGCCTAGCGACGTAGCGCCCCATTGGTGCCTCCGTCCATTGCGGAGCCGCCCGAAGCGACGCCCGGGATCGCCG
>NZ_JBSGZD010000105.1:0-24108 GCF_053610825.1 Streptomyces sp. NPDC054863
GGGCCGTACGGCGCACTGGGACGATGCGCCGGACGGCCCTCCACCGCTTTCGGTACTACCTGTGAAACCGGTGATGCGATGAGGCCCGTGCTGCTCGGGTCAGAGCAGACCCAGATCCAGGTCGGCATCCAGGTCCAGCAGACCGTGGTGGTGGTGCCACGGCCCGTCGTCGCAGTACACGTGCCCGTGGTGGCGCCAGCAACGGTCGGCTGCCGCCGCCGGTGCTGCCGTCTGCTCGACCGTGCTCGCCGCGGCGGTGCCTGCGAGGGGTGCAATGGCGATGACAGCCAGGGCCGAAGCCGCCACCGCTCGTCCGACTATGGTGCGCATGTGATCTCCCGATGAGGAGGAAACAGGACGCACTTAGGCATACCGTGTGACATCCGCCCTATCGCAGGGCCGACCGGGTTACGTCCATTCGGATCCGCAGTGCGGCCGGTCGCAGCAGTTCGGCTCGCGCGGCCGGCAGAAGTGTGCAGGCGGCGCCGGCAGAGGTCTGTGGACGGTGCGTCAGGCGCGGGACCGGGCCTGGGCCACCGCGTCGGCGTGCTGTTCGGCCAGGTCGCGGTACATGAGGGCGTTGACCTTGATGCCCTCGCGCTCCTCCTCCGTCAGCTCGCGGCGCACCTTCGCCGGTACGCCGGCGACGAGCGAGCCCGGCGGCACCCGCATGCCCTGCGGGACCAGCGCCTGGGCTGCGACCAGGGAACCCGCGCCGATGACCGCGCCGTTGAGGACGGTGGCGCCCATGCCGACGAGGACGTCGTCCTCGACGGTGCAGCCGTGCAGTACGGCGTTGTGGCCGACCGAGACGCGCTCCCCGACGGTGACGGGGAATCCGGGGTCGACGTGGACGGTGCAGTTGTCCTGGATGTTGGAGTCGGCGCCCAGGACGATCGGGCCGCAGTCGGCGCGCAGCACCGCGTGGTACCAGACGCTCGCACCCGCGGCCATGGTGACCTCGCCGACGACGACGGAGGTCGGGGCGGCGAAGGCCTCCGGGGAGAGCTGCGGCTGCTTGCCGCCCACGCCCATCACCAGCGGTTGGCCAGGCCTGGCTGCTGCTTCTGTCATGGCGTACCCCTTCGTACGTACTCGTGCCGCGCGGCGCGCCGCTGTTCTGCCGGGCACCGTAGACGACCGGCCGGGGGCGGCGCGGAGCGGGGTGGTGCGCAGCCGGAGCGACGGCCCGACGGCGCTCCGGGCGGCGGATCGACGACGCCCCGGGCGGTGGATCGACGACGCCCCGGCACCGTCGTACGGCGCGGGGGCGAAGTCGTGAGTGAGTGTGGCGTGTGGCGTGTCCAAGCAGCGGGACGTCAGTCCGCGGCCACCCCGACGGGCTCCTTGGCGGTCGCCGGTTCGGTCTGCCCGGCCGCCTCCGCCTCCTTCTCCGCCTCCATCTTCGCCGTGGCCTTCTTCGCCCGGCTCTTCAGCACCAGCATCGACGCGAGACCGAAGAGCACCGCGGCCACCAGCCCCAGCCAGGAGAAGCGCTTCAGCCAGGCCTCGGCGACCACGCCCACCGAGTAGATGACGGCCGTCGTGCCGCCCGCCCAGAGGATGCCGCCCAGCACGTTGGCGATGAGGAACTTCCAGTACGGCATGCGCAGGACGCCCGCGAGCGGTCCGGCGAAGATCCGCAGCAGGGCGACGAAGCGGCCGAAGAAGACCGCCCACATGCCCCACTTCTGGAACGAGCGCTCCGCCATGGCGATCTGCGCCTCGCCGAAGTGCTTGGGGAACTTGGCCCCCATCCAGGCGAGCAGCGGCCGGCCCCCCTTGCGCCCGATCGCGTACCCGATCGAGTCTCCGATGATCGCGCCCGCGACGGCGCACGCGCCGAGGATGTACGGGTTGATCTCGCCGTGCTGGGAGGCGAGCAGGGCCGAGCTGACGAGGACGATCTCACCGGGCAGCGGGATGCCGAGGCTCTCCACCCCGATGACCACGCCTACCAGGATGTAGATGCTGACCGCCGGCACGGTCTCAAGCCACTGCTGGACGTCCAAAGCCGGTTCCTCCGTCGTACTGGGATCTCATGCGCACGGGCAAAGAAGCCGCCCGGCCCGCGCCCGAGCGGCGCACGCCGGGCAGCCTACCTCGCTGGTCACACCGTGGCGGCGGCGTCCCAGGGGTCGCACGGGTGGTCGGATCCGACCTTTCCGTCGGGGGTGTTGCCCCCCCCGGCGGACGCGGTCTTCAGCGAGAGCGCGGCGCCGGGAGAACGGTTCTCCGACGGCATGTCCGGCGAGCCCGGAGTCTTCGCGGCCATCCCCTCCTTGGGTGCCGCGCCCCGAGTGGAACAAGAAGCCCATGGCGCACACGAAAGGGCGGCGTTCCGCCTCCGCCGAGGTGGACACCGCCCTGCCGAGAGCCCTGGTGGGCCGTGGGGCTACTTGTTGTGGGGCCGCAGCGTCCAGACCACGGTCATCTCGCCGGTGACCGCACCGTCTTCACGGGTGATCGCGATCTCGACGGGGAACTCCGGGCGCCCACCGGCGTCGAGCTCCTCGACGACGTCGGCGATCGGGCGGCCGAGGGTCGCGGTCGCGGTGACCACGCCCATGGCGAGCTTCTTGTAGCCGATCTCGGCCTTGACGGCGAGCGGCACGGCCCGCGTCAGCTGGTCGCCGAAGGCGGCGATCACGATCGCGCCGCTCGCGGACTCCGCGAGGGTGAACATCGCTCCGGCGTGCGGGCCGCCGACGTGGTTGTGGTAGTCGCTCCGGTCCGGCAGGCGGACGACGGCCCGCTCCGGGGTGGTCTCCAGGAACTCCAGGCCCAGCGTGCGGGCCATGGGAACCGTGGCGGCGAGCATGTCGCCGACGGACATCTGATCTGCGCTCATGCTCAGTTATGTTACCCATGGGTAGGTAGGATTGGCCATCCCCCGCCGCGAACCCTTCACCGTCCCTCCAGGGGCGGCGGTGGCCCTGCCGTCGCCACCCCTCTATGGTTACGCGTCATGTGGCCAGGACAGCAGCCGCCCGGGGGCGAGCAAAATCCGCAGGACAAGAACCCGTACCAGCAGCCGGGGTACCCGACGACGCCGCCGCCCGGCCAGCCGCCGGCCGGCGGACCGCCCATGACCCCACCGCCGGGACAGCCGCCGGTGCCGCCGCCCGGCGGCTACCAGCAGCCCGCTCCCGCACCGGGTTACGGGTACCCGGCGCCCGGCTCCGTACCGCCGCCCGGCGTGAACCCGTACCAGAGCCAGTACGGCGCCCCCGTGCCACCCGGGCCGCCCGGACCCGGCGGCCCGAACGGGCCGCAGGAAAACCGCAAGAAGACGGTCATCACCGCGGTCGTCGCGGGCGTGGTGGTCGTCGCCGCCCTCGCGGTCACCGGCGTCTTCGTCCTCAAGGAGGACAAGGGCGGCGAGACCCCGCAGGCCGGCGCCGGGACCACCCAGCCGCCCGCCGCCACGAAGCAGCCGTCCGCGCCGCCCGCCTCCGATCCGGCGGCACCCGCGCCGGGCGGCAGCGCGAGCAACCCGCGGGCCGGCATCGACGCCAAGCCGACCGTCCCGGGCTGGAAGGTCGTCATCAACACCAAGCACGGCTCGATGTTCGACGTGCCTCCGGAGTGGGCGGTGTCGTCGTCCGGCACCCTCATCGGCTTCGAGAACGCCGGCAAGACGATCGCCATCATGTCCGCGCCCGCGACCCTCAAGGACAAGTGGTGCACGGAGCAGGTGGACGGGAAGACGGACAGCACGTCCCTCTCCCAGACGGGCACCACCGGCAGCATCACGGGCGCCAAGAGCACCGCCGAGGTGGCTGAGGGCCAGGTGGGCAACTGGGCGTACGGCGGCTACGGCCTGAAGGACAAGGACAAGGTCAAGGTGGAGAAGGCGAAGCCCTACACCACGACCTCCGGCCTCGCGGGCAGCCTCTCGACGGCGACCGTGGTCGGCGTGAAGAAGACCTCCCGCTGCGTGACCGACGGCAAGGCGTACGCCTTCAGCTTCAAGAACGGCACGGGCGACTTCAAGACCTGGATCCTGCACAGCGCCAAGGGCGTCAAGGAAGAGGTGCCCGAGGCGCTGGTCACCAAGATCCTCAACAGCGTCCGCCTGGCGGGCTGAGCAGCCCGCGAGCGGGTACACCCGTTCGACTTGGCAACACGGGGCGGCGGGGGCGATAGTCCCTCAGTGACTCCGCCCGCCGCCCCGCCGCCGTCCGCAGCCGCGCGCCGCCGCCCGTCCTGGGCCGGCCGCAACTACTCGCTGCTCACGGCCTCCGCCGTCGTCACCACGCTCGGCTCGAACGGCGCGCTCATCGCGGCGTCCTTCGCGGTCCTGGCGACGGGCGGCACCACGGGCGACGTGGGACTGGTCGCGGCGGCCAGGACCGTACCGCTGATCCTGTTCCTGCTCATCGGCGGCGCGGTGGCCGACCGGCTGCCGCGGCACCGGGTGATGGTCGCCGCCAACGCCCTCAACTGCGTCTCGCAGGGCCTCTTCGCGGTCCTCGTGCTCACCGGCTCCCCGCAGCTCTGGCAGATGATGCTGCTGGCCGGGTTCGGCGGCGCCGGGCAGGCGTTCTTCGGTCCGGCGGCCGAGGGCATGCTGCTGTCGACCGTCAGCGGGGAGCAGGCCGGACGGGCCTTCGCCGTGTTCCGGATGTCGATGAGCGGCGCCTCGATCGGCGGCGCGGCCCTCGGCGGCGCGATGATCGCCGCCGTCGGTCCTGGCTGGGTCCTCGCCGTCGACGCGGCGGCGTTCGCGGTGGCGGGCGCCATGCGGGCGTTCCTCGACGTGAGCCACGTCCCGGAGCGGGTCAGGAGCAGCGGCCTGCCGGCCGATCTGCGGGAGGGCTGGCAGGAGTTCTCCTCGCGGCCCTGGCTGTGGGGGATCGTGGTGCAGTTCTCGGTCATCAACGCGGTGATCGCCGCCGCCGAGGCGGTGTACGGGCCGCTGGTCGCCGAGGAACATCTGGGCGGCGCGGCCCCCTGGGGCCTGGCACTGGGCGGATTCGGCGCGGGCACGCTGTGCGGGGCCGTCCTGATGATGCGCTGGAAGCCGCAGCGGCTGCTCTTCTCCGGCATGCTCTGCGTCTTCCCGCTCGCACTGCCGTCGGTGGGGCTGGCGATTCCGCTGCCGGCCTGGGCGCTGATCGCGGTGATGTTCACGACCGGCGTCTTCATCGAGGTGTTCGGCGTCTCCTGGCTGACGGCGCTGCACCAGGAGATACCGGAGGACAAGTTCTCCCGGGTCTCGGCCTACGACTGGCTGGGCTCGCTCGCCATGGTCCCGATCGCCACGTCCCTGGCGGGCCCTGCCGAGGCCGCCTTCGGCCGCTCCCAGGCCCTGTGGGGCTCCGCCGCGCTGATCGTCCTGCTGACGGCCGCCGTACTGATGCTTCCCGACGTACGGAATCTTCGCCGCCGCACACCGGCCCCGGTGACGGCCACGGAACCGGCCGCGCCGGGCCCGGCTCCCGCTCCGGTCACCTCCCCTCCCCCTTCTCCTTCCTCTCCCTCAGCCGACGCTGAAGGCCCCGGCGGGCGGCTCGGGTGACGCGACCGCGTCCGCGTCGGGCACCGCTGCGGCGCCCCTGACGAACCGGACCAGCGCGGCCCCGTGCTCGACCCGCGCAGGGAAGGCGTCCGACGCCGTACGGCGCGCCAGCGCGGCGGTGTCGATCGGCTGCTGCGAGGCGACGAGCACCGCGTTCCCGAACCGCCGGCCGCGCAGCACCCCGGGCTCCGCGATCAGCGCCAGTTCCGCGAACTCCGCCCGGAACGTGGCGAGTTGGGACCGCAGGAAGTCGAAGGGCGATCCGTCGGCGAGATTGGCCGCGTAGATCCCCGCGCCGCGCAGCACACGGGCGGCCTCGCGCGCGTACCCGGCCGAGGTGAAGGCGGCCGGCACCCGGGATCCGCCGAAGACGTCCGCGATCAGCACGTCGGCGCTGTCGGCGGGCGCCGCCTCCAGCCAGGCCCGCCCGTCCTGCCCGTGCACCGCGATCCCCGCCCCGCCGTCCGGCAGCGGCAGGTGCTCGGCGACGAGGGAGAGGAGCCCCCGGTCGGCCTCGACGACGTCCTGCCGCGAGCCGGGCCGGGTGGCGGCGACGTACCGGGGCAGCGAGAGCCCGCCGCCGCCGAGGTGGACGACGTCGAGCGGCCGTCCGGGCTCCGCCGCGCCGTCGACGACGTGGGCGAGCCTGCGCGCGTACTCGAATTCGAGGTACGTGGGCTCGTCCAGGTCGACGTACGACTGCGGTGCACCGTCGACCGTGAGCAGCCAGGCGTGCGGCCGGTCGACGTCCGGCATCAGCTTGGCGGTGCCGCCGTCCACGTCGCGGACGACCGGTACGGATTCGTTCATCCGCTCATTGTGCCCCGGGCGGCGGAGCGGCTTCCCCGCGTGCCGGGGGTCGTTCCCCCACAGAGACTGCGGGGGAACGACCCGTACCGCTGCCGCTGTCCCTGCCGCTCCGGCAGACCGCTACAACAGCTCGGTCACGGTGCCCGCGCCGACCGTGCGCCCGCCCTCGCGGATCGCGAAGCCGAGGCCGGGCTCCAGCGGGGTGTCACGGCCGAGCTCGACGGTCATGGTGACCGTGTCGCCCGGCCGGGCCACGCCCGCCTCGCCGAGGTCGACGTCACCGACGACGTCGCCGGTCCGGATGTAGAACTGCGGCCGGTAGCCGGTGGCCACCGCCGTACTGCGCCCGCCCTCACGCGTGGACAGCACGTACACCTGCGCCCGGAAGCGGCGCCTCGGCGTCACGCTGCCCGGCGCAGCGACCACGTGCCCGCGGCGCACCGCGTCGCGCGGCAGCCCGCGCAGCAGCAGCGCGACGTTGTCCCCGGCCTCGGCGGACTCCATCGGCTTCCCGAAGGTCTCCAGACCGGTCACCACCGTCTCGGTGTCCGCGCCGAGCACCTCCACCCGGTCGCCGACCCGGACGGTGCCGCGCTCGACTGCCCCGGTGACGACGGTGCCGCGCCCGGTGATGGTGAGGACGTTCTCCACGGGGAGGAGGAACGGCGCGTCGACGTACCGCTCGGGCATCGGCACGTACGTGTCGACGGCGTCGAGCAGCGCCTCGATGGCCGCGACCCAACGCGGCTCGCCCGCGAGGGCCTTGAGGCCGGAGACGCGGACCACCGGGGCCGCGTCGCCGCCGTAGCCGTGTGCGGAGAGCAGCTCGCGGACCTCCAGCTCGACCAGGTCGGTGAGCTCGTCGTCGCCCGCGTCGGCCTTGTTGAGGGCGACGACGATGTGGTCGACGCCGACCTGGCGGGCCAGCAGGACGTGCTCTGCGGTCTGCGGCATGATGCCGTCGAGCGCGGAGACGACGAGGATCGCGCCGTCCAGCTGGGCGGCTCCGGTGACCATGTTCTTGACGTAGTCGGCGTGTCCTGGCATGTCGACGTGGGCGTAGTGGCGGGTGTCGGTCTCGTACTCGACGTGGCTGATGTTGATGGTGATGCCGCGCTCGGCCTCCTCCGGGGCACGGTCGATCCGGTCGAAGGGCACGAAGGTGCCGGTGCCGCGGTCGGCGAGGACCTTGGTGATGGCGGCGGTCAGGGTGGTCTTGCCGTGGTCGACGTGGCCCATGGTGCCGATGTTGAGGTGCGGCTTGGTGCGGACGTATGCCGTCTTGGGCATGGCTGAATCTTTCCTCTGCGGAGTGCTGCGAAGCGTGTGGAGACCCCCTTGGTCCGGCCGACCCTCCCCCTGTGGGGTCCGCCGGACGATCCGGGAAGGGTCAGCTTCGGGCGCCGTCGAAGGGCGCTGCGGCAGCTGCTGCTGCGGGGAAGAACAGTGCGAGGTGTTCGGTGGCGGGCTCGGTGAGGAGTCCCGTGGCGGCAGCCTTCGGCGCGGCCGCGACTGCGGGCCGTGCTGCGAGGAAGGCATACCGGAACATGCGCTTGATCCTGCCCTGCGCACCCGTCACGGTCGAATCATTTTCCGCCGCGCCCGTCCTCCGCCGTGCGCAGCGGAGTTGTCCGGCTCAGAGGTTCTTGAGTGCCTCGCGCGCGGACAGCGGGGACAGTACGTCCCGGTGCGCGGCGACGAAGTCCCGTACGGCCGCCGGGTCCGTCTTCGCGTACTCGCGCAGGCACCAGCCGATGGCCTTGCGGATGAAGAAGTCGGGGTGACCGGCCCGGCGCAGGCAGTACGCGAAGAGCCGGGCGGAGTCGGTGGCGTCCTTGTGGCGGAGCTGGTGGAGGAGCGCGGTGCGCACGACCCACAGGTCGTCGTCGCCGATCCACTCGTCCATGACGGACCTCAGCTCCGGGTCGGCGGTGACCAGCGGCCCGACGACGTGTGCGGCGAGCAGGTCGACGGTGTCCCACCAGGGGACGGTGGTGATCAGCTGCCGGGCCACGGGCAGGAAGCCCGAGGACAGACGTCCGGCGTACCGGCGCAGGTGGTCGACGGCGAAGTAGTGGTACTCGCGCTCCTCCAGCGCCCAGCAGCGCAGCGCGATCGCCGAGCAGTCCGCCTCGTCGGGGCGCGGTGTGCCGTCGAGCACAGTGCGGGAGAGCGCGCGGCGCTCCGGGGAGCGGATGCCGAGGAAGGGGGCGACGTGCTTCATGTACGCGGCGGCCTGTTCGGCCCGTACGGGGTCCGCCGCCTTGGGGTACACGGTGGTGAGCCGCGCCAGGACAGTGTCGGCGAGGGCGCTGGAAGGGCCGGCGGCAAGGGCGCCGGGAGGGCCGGCGGGTGTCCCGGAGGGGCCGGGTCCGCCGCTGTCAGCCGTCCGGGTCAATCGGGTCATGCGGTGCACATTACGGCGATCACACACGGATGTCGGTTAGTCTCCCCGGATGTTCGACCAAGCCACCCGGGCCACGGCCGCCCGCACGGAAACACCGCGTACGGTGCGCTGCGCCAGGGCACTCATGTCGCCCTGGTCACGGCTCGCCCTGCTCGCTGTCGTGCTGGCGTCGGCGGCCACGGCGGTCCTGCTGTACGAACCGCAGAAGATGCTGGCCGACGGCTGGCCACCCCAGCTGGGCGGGTTCACGGCGGCGGTGCTGTTCGGGGTGGCGTACGGGCTGTGCACGGTGGCTTTCGTACCGCGGCCGATCCTCAACCTGGCGGCGGGCGCGCTGTTCGGCACCGCCCTCGGCCTCACCACGTCGATCGGCGGCACGGTGCTGGGCGCCGGCATCTCCTTCGCGCTGGGCAGGCTGCTCGGCCAGGACGCGCTGCGTCCGATGCTGCGGGGGCGGGTGCTGCTGGCGGCCGACGGGGTGCTGAGCAGGCACGGCTTCCGGTCGATGCTGGCGATCCGGCTGTTCCCCGGGGTGCCTTTCGCCGCCGCGAACTACTGCGCGGCGGTGTCGCGGATGCGGTACTTCTCGTTCCTGACGGCGACCGGGCTCGGCTCCGTCCCCAACACCCTGGCGTACGTCATAGCGGGCAGCGAGGCGAAGTCGCCGACGTCCCCGGCGTTCATGATCTCGACGGGTTTCATCGTGGTGACGAGCATCGCCGGCGTGGTGGTGGCGTGGTGCAAGCGCCACTCGATCGGCCGCTCGGCGGGGCAGGAGTCCGGTGCCGCGACGGCGGAGGAGGCGTGCTCGCCGGTGCGGGCGCACTCGTTGGTGAAGGTCACTTCCCCGGCGAAGGCCCCTTCCCTGCTGAAGGCGCCCTCTCTGGTCAAGGCGCCCTCCCTGGTGAAGACGCCTTCCCTGGTGAAGGCCGCCGCGCTCCCCCTCTCGAACAAGTGAACTTCTGGTCGGGGCAGCGAGCCACGCCCGTCGCTCGCTGAACACCTTCCGGCCATCTCCCGCGGGTACGCTGCGCACCACTCACCCCACCCTCCGCGCGGCGCAGCGCTGCGCGCACACCCTGGACGGCGCCGCCCCCTATGAGCTGGTTCGAATCGTTCGTCCTCGGTCTGGTCCAGGGCCTGACCGAGTTCCTGCCCGTCTCGTCGAGCGCCCATCTGCGCCTGACGGCCGCCTTCGCGGGGTGGCACGACCCGGGGGCCGCCTTCACCGCGATCACCCAGATCGGCACGGAGACCGCGGTCCTGATCTACTTCCGCAAGGACATCGCGACGATCCTCTCCGCGTGGTTCCGCTCGCTGCGCGACAAGTCGATGCGCGGTGACCACGACGCGCAGATGGGCTGGCTGGTGATCGTCGGCTCGATCCCGATCGGCGTTCTCGGGGTGACGCTCAAGGACCAGATCGAGGGTCCTTTCCGGGATCTGCGGCTGATCGCCACCACGCTGATCGTGATGGGTGTCGTACTCGGCATCGCGGACCGGCTGGCGGCGCGCGCGGAGGCGAACACGGGCGCGGGGCGCCACCAGGCGGGCAACCACCGCAAGACCCTCAAGGACCTGGGGATCAAGGACGGTCTGATCTACGGCTGCTGCCAGGCGCTGGCCCTGATCCCGGGCGTCTCCCGCTCCGGCGCGACCATCAGCGGCGGCCTGCTGATGGGCTACACGCGCGAGTCGGCGGCCCGGTACTCGTTCCTGCTGGCGATTCCGGCGGTACTGGCCTCGGGTGCGTACGAGCTGAAGGACGTGGGTGAGGGGCATGTGTCGTGGGGGCCGACGGTCTTCGCCACGGTGATCGCCTTCGGGGTGGGGTACGCGGTCATCGCGTGGTTCATGCGGTTCATCTCGTCGCGGAGCTTCATGCCGTTCGTGTACTACCGGATCGCGCTCGGCGTCCTGCTGTTCGTCCTGGTCGGCACCGATGTGCTGAGCCCGCACGCGGGGGAGTCGGCGGGGGACTGAGGCCTCCGGCGGGGGCGGGTGGGTCGTACGTGCGGGTGCGTCGCGGAGTGGTCGTCGTGCGGATGCGTCGAGGGGTGGTCGTCGTGCGGGTGCGTCGGGGGGTGGTCGTCGTGCGGATGCGTCGAGGGGTGGTCGTCGTGCGGGTGCGTCGTGGCTGGTCGCGCAGTTCCCCGCGCACCTGACTGCCCGGCCCCTGGGCGGAGCCCCGCCCGCGCGACCGACCCACCTACTTCTTCGTCGCCACCGCCGCACCCGCGTCCACGATCCCCAGCCCCAGCTTCGGCAGCTTGTCCGGGTTCCGGGCCGTGGTCCGGATCGCCGCCATCACCTGGTCCGGCGTCCGTCCCTGCGAGTGCAGGAGTGCCGCCACCGCCGACACGTACGGCGCCGCCATCGACGTCCCGTCCAGCGTCCCGTACCCCGACCTGTTCTTCTCGGTCTCCTTCGTCGCGTACGTCGGCAGCGTCGAGAGGATCTTCACGCCCGGCGCGCTCACCGCCTGCTGCGCACCGAAGTTGGAGAAGTCCGCCGGCTTGTCCGCCGGACCGCTGGCGCCGACCACCAGGACCGGGGTCTTCGGCTTGTACGGCTGGAGGGCCGTGCCGTCGTTCCCGGCCGCCGCGACGACGACCGCGCCCTTCGCGTGGGCCGCCGCGATCGCCGGGTTGAGGACGCCGCCCTTGAGCAGCCGGGCCATCAGGCCGGACTCGCCGAGCGAGAGGTTGATGACGTCGGCGCCGTGCTGGGCGGCCCAGACGATGCCCTTGGTGATGTTGGCGTCGCTGCCGCTGCCGTCCGCGCCCAGCACCCGTACCGGCATGATCTTCGCGCCGGGGGCGCCGCCCGCGATGCCGATGCCGTTGTCGGTCGCCGCGGCGGCGATGCCGGAGACATGGGTGCCGTGGCCGTTCTGGTCGGTGGGGTCGTCGTCGTTGTCGACGAAGTCGTGGCCGTCGACGAGCCGGTCCTTGAGGTCGGGGTGCTGACGGTCCACCCCGGTGTCGACGACGGCGATGACCGTCTTGTCGCCGTTCGACGTCCCCCACGCGTCCGGCAGCTCGATCGCGTCCAGCGCCCACTGCTGGCCGCGCATCGGGTCGGTCTTCTCCTCTTCGCCGCATCCGGTGACCAGGGCGGTCGAAGCGACGGCGGTCGCCAGCAGGACGGAAGTCGTACGACGCATACCCATGTGAGCACCTCACGAGTGACCGACAAAAGATGAATGAGGACGTTTTGGCCGATCGTAGGAGTGCCGGAGTCCGGTCGCACGGCGAACACTCGTGACCCACGGGCCCTTGGCGGCGCGCCCCCGCTGCCCGAGACTGAGCCGATGACCCAGCGTGTGGAGCTCGCGACCGTAATGGACCGGCTGGCCATCGATGCGGTGATCACCGGGTACGCCGTGGCCGTCGACGACGCCGACTGGACGGCGTACCAGGCCCTGTTCACCCCGGACGGCCGCGCCGACTACCGCTCGGCGGGCGGCATCGAGGGCCCCGCGCACGAGGTCGCCGGGTGGCTCGCCGAGATGCTGCTGCTGTTCCCCGTACGCCAGCACCTGATCGTCAACCGGCGTCTGGAGCTCGAAGACCTCAACGGGTACACGGGTGACAGCGCCGAGCTCCGGGCGGACTATCTCAATCCGATGCGGCTGGAGCGCGCGGGTGAGGCCAACGGCGTCGCCGGCCCCCCGAACTTCGTCACCGGCGGCCGTTACACCTTCAGCCTGCTGCGCTCCGACGACGGGTCCTGGCGGGTGCGCCGGGTGACCGTGCACGAGAAGTGGCGGCACACCGGCCAGGAGTAGGGCGGGCCCGGGCCCGACGCCCACTGTCCCCCGTCCTTCCCCTCCCCCACACTGGGAGCATCACTTCGGTGGTGAGGAGGCGCGGGATGCCGAGGCACTGGGTGCTGTCCGGTGGGCCGGGGCGCCTGCTCGACTCTGCGTGGTGGCGCGGCACGGCCGCGGTCCTGGCCGGGGCGCTGCCCGTGTTCGTCTTTCCCGCGCCCGGCCTGTGGTGGTTCGCGTACGTCGCCCTGGTGCCGTGGATGCTGCTGATCCGCTCGGCGCCGACCGGACGGCGGGCCGCGCTGGACGGGTGGCTCGGCGGGCTCGGGTTCGTCCTGGCGGTGCACCACTGGCTGATGCCGAGCCTGCATGTGTTCATCTTCGTGCTGGCGGCGCTGCTGGGTCTGCTGTGGCTGCCGTGGGGGTGGCTGGTGCGGGCCCTGCTCGGGGGCCGTCCGACCGCGCCCCGTGCGCTCGCCGCCGTGGCCGTGCTGCCTTCCGGCTGGCTGATGGTCGAACTCGCCCGCTCCTGGGAGGGGTTGGGCGGCCCCTGGGGTCTGCTCGGTTCCTCGCAGTGGGACGTCACCGCCGCGCTGCGGCTGGCCTCGCTGGGCGGGGTGTGGCTGGTGAGTCTGCTGGTCGTCGCGGTGAACACCGCCGTCGTGGTGCTTTTGACGCTGCCGTACGCACGTGTCGCGGCCGTGTCGGCCGTTCTCGCCGTCGCGCTGGCTGCCGGGGCGGCGTGGCTGTGGGCGCCGCGCCCCGAGCGCGCGCACACCGCGCGCGTCGCCGTCGTACAGCCCGGTGTCTTCGACGGCATCGGCTCCACCGAGCAGCGGCTCGCGCGCGGCGAGGAGCTGACGCGGACGCTGGCCGGGCAGCGCGTGGACCTGGTGGTGTGGGGCGAGAGCAGCGTCGGCGAGGACCTGCCGGCCCGCCCGGACGTGGCCGCTCGGATCGCCGCGCTGTCCCGTCTCGTCGGCGCGGACGTTCTCGTGAATGTGGATGCCAGACGCTCCGACCGGGCCGGCATCTTCAAGTCGTCCGTGCTGGTGGGGCCGCAGGGGCCGACGGGGGCGCGCTACGACAAGATGCGGCTGGTGCCGTTCGGCGAGTACGTTCCGGCGCGCGCCCTGCTCGGCTGGGCGACCTCGGTGGGCAAGGCGGCGGGCGAGGACCGGATACGCGGCAGCGGCCCGGTGGTGATGCCGCTGCCGAACGGACTGCGGCTCGGACCGCTGGTGTGCTTCGAGTCCGCTTTCCCCGACATGAGCCGCCACCTGGCGAGGGAGGGGGCGCAGTTGCTGATCGCGCAGTCCGCGACCTCGACGTTCCAGGAGAGCTGGGCGCCCGCGCAGCACGCCTCACTGGCCGCACTGCGGGCCGCCGAGACCGGGCGGCCCGTGGTGCACGCCACCCTCACCGGGGTGAGCAGCGTGTACGGGCCCGACGGCGCCCGGCTCGGCGCCCCGCTGGGGACCGGGCTGAGCACCGCCGCCGTGTACGACGTACCGCTGGCGGCCGGCCTCACTCCGTACGCGAAGTACGGCGACTGGGCCGTCCACCTGGCACTGGCCGTACTGGCCCTGCTGCTCGCGGCGGAGGGGGTGCGCAGCCTCAGGAAGCCTGCTCCAGAGCCGTCCGTACCACCCGCTCGCACAGCTCGTGGGTGGCCAGTGCGTCCCGCGCGTCGAGCACCTTCCCCGCTCGTACGGCGTCGAGGAAGCCGGTGACGACCTGCTCGATGCCGCGCTGGCGGGCGACGGGCACCCAGTCGCCGCGGCGGCGGACGCTCGGCTGGCCCTTGTGGTCGATGACCTCGGCGAGGTTGACGACCTGCCGCTTGGTGTCCTGGCCCGACACTTCGAGGATCTCCTCCGTGGAGCCCGAGAGCCGGTTCATGGTGCCGATCGCGGTGAAGCCGTCGCCGGAGAGCTGGAGTACGACGTGGTGCATCAGTCCGTCGACGATCCGGGCGCGGACGTCGACGTGGTCGATCTCGCCGGGGGCGAGGAAGCGCAGCGTGTCGACGACGTGGATGAAGTCGTCGAGGACGAGGGTGCGCGGGTCCTCGGGCAGGCCGACCCGGTTCTTCTGCATCAGGATCAGCTCGCGCGGGTGCTCGACGCACTGCGCGTAGCCGGGCGCCAGGCGCCGGTTGAAGCCGACGGCGAGGGAGACGCCGCGCTGCTCGGCGAGCTCCACCAGCCGTACGGAGTCGGCCAGTTCGTAGGCGAGGGGCTTGTCGACGTACGTGGGGACGCCCGCCTCGATCAGCCGGGTGACGATCTCGGGGTGGGCGACCGTCGACGCGTGCACGAATGCCGCGTCCAGCCCCTGGGCGAGGAGCCCGTCGAGCGTGGTGTGGGTCCGTCCGGCCGGGATCCGGTGGGCCGCCGCGACCCGCGCCAGGTTGGCGGGGGTGCGGGTCTGGAGGTGCAGTTCGGTCTCCGGCAGGGTGGCGAAGACCGGCAGGTACGCCTTCTGCGCGATGTCTCCGAGCCCGATGACGCCGACCTTCACGGGGGTCTCCCTCTGTAGCGCTATGCCTGTTGTGCCTGGTGAACCGGTGTCCGGGCAGCATACGTGCGCTGCGGTGGGCGCCAGTCGGCGATCCCGTCGAAGGTGCGCAGGGCGAGGCCGGGGCCGAAGCGGGCCAGCGTCATCAGACCGTCCCGCAGCGCCACCGCGGGGGTGCTGCTCAGCATCATCAGCTTCGCCACCTTCGCGGACCTGTTGACGATGCCCATGGTCCGGGGCAGCCGGTCGGCGCTGTAGGCGGCGAGGGCGGGGCCGAGTCCGGTGCCGGGTGCGGCGTGGTGGGCGAGGACGATGCCGTCCTCGATGGCCTGGTTGCCGCCCTGGCCCATGGTGGGGCACATGGCGTGGGCGGCGTCACCGATGAGGACGGTGCGGCCCCGGTGGTAGGCGGGGAGGGGGGTGGTCATGTGGTGCACGTCGTGGCGCAGGACCTGGTCCTCGGTGGCTGCGGCGACGATCTCCGGGACGGGGTGGTGCCAGTCGCCGTACCTGCGCAGGAGTTCCGCCTTCTCGCCGTCGGCGCTGTGCCCTCCGGCGGGGGCGGCGGCTGCCGCGTACGCGTAGACCCGGCCGTCCTTGAGCGGCTGGGTGCCCCACAGCCGGCCGCGGCCCCAGGTCTCGTGCGGCGCGAAGGGCTCGGCGGGGGCGGGCACGACGACGCGCCAGGTGGTGAATCCGGCATAGGCGGCGCCGGGGTGCTCGGGATACAGGGCGCCCCGCACCCCGGACCTGATGCCGTCCGCACCGACGACGAGTTCGGCCTCGATGTCGCCGTCGGGCGTACGGACGACGGCGGGCCGGCCGTCCACGACGCCCGGGTCGACCAGCTCGGCGGCCGTGCCGGTACGGATCGTGCCCTCGGGCAGCGGGGCGGAGAGGACGTCGACCAGGGTGGCGCGGTGGACCAGCACCAGGGGATCGCCGAACCGCTCGACGGCCGCCGAGCTGTCCGTACGGGACAGCCAGCGGCCACCGGGTGCGCGCATGCCGCCCTCGCCCTGCCAGGCGGCGAGGTCGCGGATCGATGCGCCGAGGCCGACGACGTCCAGAGCGCGCAGCGCGTTGGGGGCGAGGCCGATGCCGGCGCCGACCGGCTCAAGGGCGGCGGCCCGCTCCAGGACGGTGACCTGCCAGCCGCGCCGGTGCAGGGCGAGGGCGGCGGTGAGGCCTCCGATTCCGCTTCCGACGACGACCGCGCGGTGCTGAGCCTGCTGGGACATGAGAACCCCTCCTCGGAAACTACACCCGTAGTGACATCGCCAGGCTACTACAGATGTAGTCCGGGCGGTAGATTGACCCTATGACCGCACCCACTCCCTCCTCCGCAGCCTCTGCCCCGGCCGCTCCCGCCCCCGCTGCCCCCCGCTCGGAACTGATCGCCGACGCCGCCCTGAAGCTCCTGGTCGAGCGGGGCATGCGCGGGCTCACCCACCGGGCCGTGGACGAGACGGCCGGGCTGCCGCAGGGCTCGACCTCCAACTACGCGCGCACCCGCCAGGCACTCCTGGAGGCGGCGGTGCAGCGCCTCGCCGTACTGGAGGCGCGTGCGCTCGGGCTCGGCGCGCTGCCAGGCCCCGGCGCGAGCCTCGAAGACCTGCTCGACGTGCTCGCGGGGGTGCTGCACCGGCATCTGACCGAGCACCGCGACATGCTCGTGGCCCGTTACGAGCTGGGGCTCGAAGCGACCCGGCGGCCGGAGCTGCGGGAGTTCTACGACGCGGCGGGACGGGCCCGGTTCCGGGAGCCGCTGGTGGCGATGATGACGGCGGCCGGGTCGAAGGCGCCGCAGCGGCACGCGCTGTCGCTGATCGCGTGGGTGGAGGGGCTGATGTACTCGTGCGCGGCGGGCTCCTACCACTCGGCGGTGCCCAGCGAGGAGGAGCTGCGGACGGGATTCGGCGAGTTGCTGCGGGGGATGCTCGGGCCGGAGGCCTAGTCGCGGCGGAGGTGGACCGGGAGGCCGCGTAAGCAGCGAACCGGCGCTTCACTCGTGCGGGGCAATATCGGCCTCCCGGCTTCCCCCGGAGGGTTCCCGATCAGCAGAGTTGCGCGGGTGCACCGAACAAGAACCGTGACGAGAACCGCCGCGACGCTCCTGGTGGGGGTGGCCGTGACGGCCGTCTCCGGCTGCGTGTCCACCCCCTCGGGACCGGCGGGGAAGCCCGCGGCCCACCAGCAGTCCCCCGCCCCGCAGCACCCCCCGCTGCCCCACCTGGTCGGGGACGGCGGGCAGCCGGAACAGCTCATCGAGGCCCCCGTGCACGAGGTGCTGGAAGCGGCCATGCCGCCTTCCGCGCGGGCGCCGGCGCCCAAGGCCGAGCCCGCCGGGGAGCAGGGCGCCACCCGGGCCCCGCAGCCTCAGCCGCCCCGGGCCGAGCGGCCCGACCGCCGGGCCGCCGTACCGGAACCGGAACCGCCGCACCGCCACCGGGCACCGCACCGGAAGAAGGACCCGCTGCCCGCACTGCCCAAGGTCCCGACCTCGGCCGCCGACGTCTGCGCGCTCGGCAAGGGCTACGGCGGCTGGCGCCCGAACAGCCCCGAGGCCCGCATCTGCCGGGAAACGTACGGAGGTTGACGCGGGAGGGCCGCACCCGGAGCGGCGCTCACTCCCCCGCGAGCCGCGTCTCCAGTCGGCCGACCGCCGCCCGGACCCCTGCCCCGTACCCGTCGTCGGCGAGTGCGTCGCAGAGGGCCTTCGCCCGGCGCAGGTGGATGCGGGCCGCTTCCGGGCGCCCGAGCTTCACGTAGTCGGCGGCGAGGTTGAGGTGGAGCGTGGGGTGGAAGCCGAGCAGTTCCCCCGGCACCCCCACGCCCCGCCCGGCCCCGCCGTCCCGGCCGTCGGCGGCGGCCAACGCCCGCAGGTCCCAGAGCAGTTCGTCGCGGGGGTCGTCCTGCGCGTCCGCCATGTAGTGCGCCAGCAGGCACCGGTGCCTGGCGTCGCCGGACAGTCCGAGCTCCTCCCAGAGCACGCCGAACCGGCTGCGCGCCTCCTGCCGGTCACCGGCGTGGAGCAGCATCGCCGTCTGCCCGATCCGGGTCGTCACGGCATCCCCCGGCACTTCCGCGCCCGCCGAAGCTCCCGCGCCCACCCCCGCCGGCGCTCCCCCCGGCACACCAGCGTCACCTGGCCCACCCGGCCCACCCGCATCCGCGTCCCCCGACGCACCCTGCTGCTCCACCACTGCGGCCTCCGCTGAACCCCGTACTCGCGTACGCGCGCACTCGCGTGCGTACTCACTGGTCCCAGTGACGCTAGCCGCAGGCAGCCGCGATCGCGCTCAGGCTCAGCCCAGGTTCGGCACGGTCCAGTCGATCGCCTCGTGGCCCTGCTCCGCGACCGCCGCGTTGATCTGGGTGAAGGGCTGCGAGCCGAACCACTTCTTCGCGGACAGCGGCGAGGGGTGCGCGCCCTTGACCACGGCGTGCCGCTCGGTGTCGATCAGCGGGAGCTTCTTCTGGGCGTAGTTCCCCCAGAGGACGAAGACCGCCGGGTCGGGGCGTGCGGCGACCGCGCGGATCACCGCGTCGGTGAACTTCTCCCAGCCCTTGCCCTTGTGCGAGTTGGCCTCGCCCTTGCGGACGGTCAGCACCGCGTTGAGCAGCAGCACGCCCTGCTCGGCCCACGGCATCAGATAGCCGTTGTCCGGGACCGGGGTGCCCAGTTCGGCGTTCATCTCCTTGTAGATGTTGCGCAGGGAGGGAGGCGTCTTCACGCCGGGCCGCACCGAGAAGCACAGGCCGTGCCCCTGGCCCTCGCCGTGGTAGGGGTCCTGGCCGAGGACCAGGACCTTCACCTTGTCGTACGGGGTGGCGGCGAGGGCGGCGAAGACCTCGTCGCGCGGCGGGTAGACCGGCCCCTTCGCCCGCTCGTCCTCGACGAACTCCACGAGCTCCTTGAAGTAGGGCTTCTCCAATTCCTCGCCGAGGACCCCGCGCCAGGACTCGGGCAGCATCTGGGTGTCGGTCACGTCAACAACCTCCGGTGAAAGATCCGTTCTCTGCAAATGAACCTACCGGCCGCCACTGACAACGCCGCTACCAGCTGGTCTTGCGGAACAGCTCCCACACCTGCATCACGGTCTGCGGGTCCAGCGCCCGCTCGGTGCCGCCGATGTCCTCGGACGCGGCGACGTACATCTTTCCCTGCCACAGCGGCAGCAGCCGTACGTCGCGCATCAGGACCTCCTGGGCCTTCACGAAGTGGTCGGCCGCCCGGGCCCGGTCGTTCTCGCGGCGGGACTTCGGCAGCAGGTCCCCGGTGATCTCGGGTACGACGTAGGGCGTGGAGATCGCGTTCCGCTCGCCGACGAAGGGCGAGACGAAGCTGTCGGGGTCCGGGTAGTCCGGCGCCCAGCCGCGGCCGAAGACCGGGTAGTCGCCCTTCTGCACGCCCTTCTGGAATTCGCCCCAGGGGACGCCTTTGAGGGTGATCCGGAACAGCCCGGAAGCCTCCAGCTGCCGCTTGAGCTCCGCGAACTCCAGCGCGGTCGCCGAGCCGTACCGGTCGGTGGGGTACCAGAAGGCCAGCGACACCGGACGGGTGATGCCCGCCCTGCGCAGGATCTGCTTCGCCGCAGCCGCGTCGGGCTCGCCGTACGTGTCGAAGAAGTCGGTGGTGTGTCCTGCGATGCCGCTCGGCACCATCGAATAGAGGGGCTCCGACGTGCCCTTGAAGACCTTGTCGACGAGGGCCGCCCGGTCCACGAGCTGGGCGACGGCCTTCCGGACGGCCGGATTGGCCGCGTTCCGGTCCTTCGGGTTGAAGACCAGGTAGTGGATCTCCGAGCCGGGCGACTCGGTCACCTTGACGGGTCCGCGGCCCTGCTGTCCCTGGAGGCCGACGATCTGTTCCGCGGTCAGGCCGCGGAAGGTCGCGTCGATCTGCTTCTCCTTGAGCTCCTTGACCATCTTCGCGGAGTCGTCGAAGTAGCGGATGGTGACGGCGTCGTTCTTCCGGTCGGCGAAGCCCTTGTACGACGGGTTGCGCACCAGGTCCGCCCCCGAGTCCGCTCCCTCGGGGCGGTACGCCTGGAGGTGGTAGGGGCCGGAGCCGGTGAGGGAGTTGCCGCTGCGCAGCCGGTCCGCCGGGTACGCGGCCGGACTCACCAGCGACATGCCGGGGGTGGCGAGGACGAACGGGAAGGTCGCGTCGGGCTTGTTGAGGCGGAAGACGACCTTGCCCGGCCCCTGGGCCTCGACCTTCTGGAGGCTGCTGAGCAGTCCGTCGGGCCCGCCGTCCGCCTTGATCCTGAGGATGCGCTCGATCGAGTGCCGGACCGCGGCGGCGTCGAGCTTCGTGCCGTCGGAGAAGGTCAGCCCCGGTTTGAGGGTGCAGGTGTAGACGCGGTGGGCGCTGTCGTCGAAGCCGCATTCCTGCGCCGCGTCCTCGGTGGGCACGGTGCTGCCCGTCGGGTAGCTCAGCAGCGTCTGGAAGACGTTGCGGTACAGCTCCCAGGAGCCGTCCCAGGCGCCCGCCGGGTCGAGCGTGCTCGGCTTGCTGGTCGTTCCGACGGTCAGCTTGTTCTCCGCATCGGAACTGTCCTCGGACAACACCCCGCAACCAGCCAGCAGGGATATGGACGTGAGGGCTGCGGCAGCCCGCAGACTCCTGGTCCGGTCAAACACGTGCACGCTCCTCGATCAGCCGTGGGTCGGCAGACCATACCGCAACGGCCCGCCGGATCAAGGGAGTTGACCGACGGGCCGGTCACCGTTTCGGAACGATTGATTCCGTCGGCCGGTGATCTCAGGCCTGCGGCGTCACTGCACCCCTGCGTTGAGGAAGATGCCGCCGTCCACGACGAGGGTCTGCCCGGTGATCCAGTCCGACTGTTCCGAGGTGAGGAACGCGGCGGCGCCGCCGATGTCCGCCGGTACGCCGAGCCGCCCCATCGGGTACGCCGCTGCCGCCTCCGCCTCCCGGCCCTCGTACAGCGCCTGGGCGAACTTGGTCTTCACCACCGCGGGCGCGATCGCGTTGACCCGCACCAGCGGGGCGAACTCGTGCGCCAGTTGGAGCGTGAGGTTGATCATGGCCGCCTTGCTCATGCCGTACGCCCCGATGAAGGGCGAGGCCGAAACCCCGGCCACCGAAGCGATGTTGACGATCGCGCCGCCGTTGCCGCTCTGCCAGGCCTTCCAGGTCTGCTGGGCGAAGCCGAGCGCCGAGATGACGTTGGTCTCGAAGACCTTGCGGGCGACGTTCAGGTCCATCTCGGCCATCGGGCCGAACACCGGGTTCGTACCGGCGTTGTTGACCAGGAAGTCGACCCGGCCGAAGGCCTCCATCGTCCGCTCGACGGCGACGGCCTGGTGGGCCTCGTCGTGCGCCTTGCCCGCGACGCCGATCACCCGGTCGGCGCCGAGCCTCTCGACCGCTTCCTTGAGGGCGTCCTCGTTCCGGCCCGTGATGCACACCCGGTCGCCGCGGGCGACGAGCGCCTCCGCGATGCCGTAGCCGATGCCCCGGCTGGCGCCGGTGATCAGCGCGACCTTGCCGCTGTCCCGCACTCCGCCGTCCTGCACGCCACTGTCCTGCACTGCTTCAGTCATGAGCTCAGTCCCTTGGTGCGGCAGGTCAGTTGAGGGGTCCACCGGCGACGTACATGACCTGCCCGGAGACGAAGCCCGCGTCGTCGCCGGTGAAGAAGGCGATGGCGTGGGCGATGTCCTCGGGCCTGCCGACGCGCTGCACGGGGATCTGGGTGGCGGCTGCGGCCTGGAAGTCCTCGAAGCCCATGCCGACGCGCGCGGCGGTCTGCGCGGTCATCTCGGTGACGATGAAGCCGGGGGCGACGGCGTTGGCGGTGACGCCGAACTTGCCGAGCTCCTTGGCGAGGGTCTTGGTGAAGCCCTGGAGGCCGGCCTTGGCGGTGGCGTAGTTGGCCTGGCCGCGGTTGCCGAGCGCCGAGCTGGACGACAGGTTGACGATGCGGCCGAACTTCGCGTCCACCATGTGCTTCTGGCAGGCGCGCGACATCAGGAAGGCGCCCTTGAGGTGGACGCCCATGACGGTGTCCCAGTCCAGTTCGCTCATCTTGAACAGCAGGTTGTCGCGCAGTACGCCCGCGTTGTTGACGAGGATCGTGGGCGCGCCCAGCTCGGTGGCGACGCGGTCGACGGCGGCAGCCACCTGGGCCTCGTCGGAGACGTCGCAGCCGACGGCGAGTGCCCGGCCGCCGGCCGCGGTGATCTTCTCGACGGTGTCCTTGCAGGCCGCCTCGTCGAGGTCGAGTACGGCGACGGCGCGGCCCTCGGCCGCGAGCCGCAGTGCGGTGGCGGCGCCAATGCCGCGCGCCGCCCCGGTCACGATCGCCACGCGCTGCTCGGTGGTGGACATGCTGGTTCTCCTCGCCCTTGGGAACCGGCCCCGGGGGGCCGCTCGTCGCTGAGCAACCGCTTAGTAGGACTCAGCAGACGTGACGCTAGAAGCCATGGCACCCGGTGTCAACGGCCGCCCGGATCCCCGACGAAGGTCACACGGCTTCCCCCGCGCCTCAGCGCACCAGTACATCGAGCAGCCGCGCCAGTTCCGCCTGCGGATCGGCCGTCAGTCCGGTGTGCACAGGACCCGGTTGCACGACGGCGGACCGCGGCGCGCTCAGCCACCGGAACCGCCGCCCGGGGTCGTCGCCCGCCGCCTGGCCCGCCGCTTCGCCGCCCCCGCAGAGGCCCTCGACGGCCCGCAGCGCGGCCCGTACGCCGACCACGTCGGCCTGCGGGTCCAGCGCCAGGAGCTTGGCCTCGTCGAGGTGCGTGAGCGCAGCCGCGTACGACTTGGCCCGGCAGTAGACCATCACCCCGGCGTTGAACATCTCGCCGCGCTCGACCCGGGGCACGACGCGCACCAGGGCGTACTCGAAGACGTGGCGCTGGACGGCGCCGCCGGACCCGCTCACCGCGCCGGCACCGGCGGACTGCTGCTGCTCGCTCACTTGCCGCCACCGTCCTGCTGCGCCTGCGCCTGCGCCTGCTGCGTCTGTGCCTTCGTCGGGTGCGGCCACGGCTTGACGTGCTCGGTCAGCCAGCCGGGCGCCTGCGAGGGCCGGTCCCCGGTCGGCGCTTCGAGGGTGATCCGCTCGTGGATGGTCGCGGCGCGCGGCAGCAGTGCGTCCACGTAGGCGCGGCGCAGCGCGTCCGGGTCGTCGAAGCCGGGCTCGCCGGCCAGCCACACGTCGGGCACCTGGGCGACGACCTCGGTGAGCAGTTCCTGGGTGACCAGCGGGGCCAGCTCGCGCGCGGCGGCCTGCACGTCCGGCTCGAAGCGGGCCAGCGCGTGGTCGGAGGCGTTGTAAGGCTTGGCCGCAGCGGTCTGCGCGGTGGGCCAGTTATGCTGCCAGATCATGGTGGCGCCGTGGTCGATGAGCCACAGGTCGCCGTGCCAGACCATCATGTTGGGGTTGCGCCAGGACCGGTCGACGTTGTTGATCAGTGCGTCGAACCAGACCACCCGCCCCGCCTCAGCCGGACCCACCTCGTAGGCGAGCGGGTCGAAGCCGAGGGAGCCCGGCAGGAAGTCCATCCCGAGGTTCAGTCCCCCGCTCGCCTTGAGCAGCTCCTGCACCTCCTGGTCCGGCTCGCCGAGTCCGATGACCGGGTCGAGCTCCATGGCGACCAGGCGCGGCACCCGCAGCCCGAGCCGGCGGCCGAGCTCGCCGCAGACGACCTCGGCCACCAGGGTCTTGCGGCCCTGTCCGGCCCCGGTGAATTTCATGACGTACGTACCGAGATCGTCGGCCTCGACGATTCCGGGGAGCGAGCCGCCCTCACGCAGGGGCGTGACGTAGCGGGTCGCGATGACTTCGGTCAGCATTTTCCCAGGCTATACGGCACCTCATCCTGCACATCCACAGAGCAGTGCCGAGCATCGGCGCTCCGCCCCGTCCACCCGGAGGGCCCCTCGCGCGCCGGGGCAGGGGCGGGCTCAGACTTCCGCCGGTTCCCCGGAGCTGACCGGCGGTCCGACGGCGGCCACCGGAGCAGGCAGGAGCACGAGACTGCATGCTCTGATCAGCAGGCCTGCGCCGGACCCCTGGAGGGCCTGCGCAGGCC
>NZ_JBSGZD010000106.1:0-23901 GCF_053610825.1 Streptomyces sp. NPDC054863
CGCACCGGGGGCACGGGCGCGGCCCGTACACGTACAGCCGAAGCGGCGAGCGACTAGCGCCGCGCCACACCCTCCGCCCGAGCGGCAGCGGCGACCGCCGCCGTGACCGCCGGAGCGACCCGCTCGTCGAACGGGGACGGGATGACGTAGTCGGCGGCGAGCGCGTCGCCCACCACGTCCGCCAGCGCGGTCGCCGCGGCGATCTTCATGCCCTCGGTGATGCGCGAGGCACGCACCTGGAGCGCACCGGCGAAGATGCCGGGGAAGGCGAGGACGTTGTTGATCTGGTTCGGGTAGTCCGAGCGGCCCGTGGCGACGACCGCCGCGTACTTGTGGGCGATGTCGGGGTGGACCTCGGGGTTCGGGTTCGCCATGGCGAAGACGAACGCGCCGGAGGCCATGGACGCGACCGCGGGCTCCGGGACCGTACCGCCGGAAACGCCGATGAAGACGTCCGCGCCGGCGAGGGCGGATTCGAGGGATCCGCTCAGCCCCGCCTTGTTCGTCAGCTCCGCCAGCTCGCGCTTGACCGGCGTCAGGTCCTCGCGGTCGCGGCTGACGATGCCCTTGCGGTCGGCGACGGCCACGTCACCGAGACCGGCCTCCAGGAGGAACTTGGCGATGGCGACGCCCGCCGCGCCCGCACCCGAGATGACGGCGCGCAGGTCGGCCAGGGAGCGGCCGGTGAGGCGGGCCGCGTTGCGCAGGGCCGCCAGGGTCACCACGGCCGTGCCGTGCTGGTCGTCGTGGAAGACCGGAATGTCCAGGGCTTCCTGGAGCCGGCGCTCGATCTCGAAGCAGCGCGGGGCCGAGATGTCTTCGAGGTTGACCCCGCCGAAGGACGGGGCGAGACGGACGACCGTCTCGATGATCTCTTCGGTGTTCGTGGTCGCGAGCGCGATCGGCACCGCGTCGACGCCGCCGAACTGCTTGAAGAGGATTGCCTTGCCCTCCATCACGGGGAGGGAGGCTTCCGGACCGATGTCACCGAGGCCGAGGACCGCCGTGCCGTCGGTGACGACCGCGACGACGTTCGACTTCCAGGTGTAGTCGTTGACCAGGTCCGGCTGTTCGGCGATGGCGCTGCACACCTTGGCGACACCGGGCGTGTACGCGAGGGACAGGTCGTCCCTGTCGCGGATCGGCACGGTGGACTGGACAGCCATCTTGCCGCCCCGGTGGAGCGCGAAGGCCGGGTCGAAGGGCTCATCCAGCCCCGCGCCCGTACCGGTTTCAGGATTGACGATCTCCGCTGCCATTGTCTGTTGACCCCTTAAGTCTTCATCAGTTGAGGGTGGCCACTCCTGGTTGAGGAGGGGTGGGCGGGTCCGCGCACGTGCCCTGCCCGGGTGGTTGGCCCGCCCGGGCGGGGGGAGGTACGTGCGCGCGGGCGCGCCGCACACGCGCCCTGGGCCCCGGATGAGGGGTGTAATGGTCCTTCTTACCGGACGGGGCACACCGGCGACGAGTCCGTATCCGAGAGGTTGCCGATGGTGAGCAGAGCATCGGTGGAGTTGGGACGACTCATGAGGCGATGTCGGACAAGTTCCGTAGAAGTCCGGTACTTGTCCTGTTGTGCGGCTTGTTTTGTGTCCGCATCGCGAGACTTGCCGGAGTTTCTCCGGTAGTAAGGCAACAACCCTGCAGAAGGTCCGGCCTTGATGTACCGGCCCGTGGGGGTTCGGGGATCACCCGTTATCTGATTTTGACATGACCGGCCCCCTTAATGACCTGGTCCGAATGGCAAGATGCCGACATCACACCTGGTCGTGTCCGGTCGTGCCACTCAGAGCCGCGTGCTCGGCCACCGCGACCTGCCCGGACCACCGGGCCCCGGACCACCGGGAAACGGACGTACACCCTCATCTGCCGGAGGACCTCCATGACCGCTCTCACCCCCCGCCGCTCGGCCGCACGTTCCCGAATAGCCGCGGTCGGCGCGCTCGCGGTCGCCGGCGCCCTGGTTCTCACCGGTTGCGGCGACCAGACGAAGAAGGAGCCCTCGGGCGACGGCGGGAAGAAGTCCGGGGCGCCTCTGGCGAACCTGGTGCCCAAGGAGATCGCGGCCAAGGGCATCGTGACGGTCGGCTCGGACATCTCGTACGCTCCGGTGGAATTCAAGGACAAGGACGGCAAGGTGGTCGGCATCGACCCCGACATCGCCGCCGCCCTGGGCAAGCAGCTCGGCATCGAGTTCAAGTTCGAGAACGGTGACTTCGACGCCCTGGTGACCGGTCTGCGCGCCAAGCGCTACGACCTCCTGATGTCGGCGATGACCGACACCAAGGACCGCCAGGAGGGCATGGAGGACGGCAAGAAGGTCGGCGAGGGCGTCGACTTCGTCGACTACTACACCGCCGGCGTCTCCCTCTACACCCCCAAGGGCAAGACCCAGAACATCAAGACCTGGGACGACCTGTGCGGCAAGAAGCTCGTCGTGCAGCGCACCACCGTCTCGGAGGACCTGGCCAAGAAGCAGTCCGAGAAGTGCGAGAAGGACGGCAAGGGCAAGATCAAGATCGAGGCCTTCACCAACGACCAGCAGGCCCAGACCCGGCTGCGCTCGGGCGGCGCCGACGCCGGTTCCTCCGACTCCCCGGTGACCGCGTACGCGGTGAAGACCTCGGGCGGCGGCAATGACTTCGAGAAGGTCGGCGACGACGTCGACGCGGCCCCGTACGGCATCGCCATCTCGAAGCAGAACAAGGAACTGACGAAGGCCATCGAAGCGGCGCTCAAGGCGATCATCGCCAACGGCGACTACAAGAAGGCCCTGAGCAACTGGGGTGCCGAGGGCGGCGCGGTCACCGAGGTCAAGGTCAACGGCGGCTCCTGACCCACCCGTACCCCCACCGTGAGGCCCGAGAGGCAAAAGCTGTGACAGCTGACATGAACAAGAAGGGCCCGGAGGACTCCATACCGTCCTCCGCCGCCCCGACCGCCCCCGCGCCGCTCAAGGCGATCCCGGTACGGCACTACGGGCGGTACGTCTCGGCGGTCATCGCCATCGCCCTGCTGGTGGCGATTATTTCGGCGTTCGCCCGCGGCAAGATCAACTGGGGTGCCATCCCGGACTACTTCCTGGACGACCGGATTCTGGACGGCATGGTCCAGACCCTGCTGCTCACCTTCCTGTCGATGGCGATCGGGATCGTCGGCGGCATCCTGCTGGCGGTGATGCGGCTCTCCAAGAACCCGGTGACCTCGTCCATCGCGTGGTTCTACATCTGGTTCTTCCGGGGCACCCCGGTCCTGGTCCAGCTGATGGTCTGGTTCAACCTGGGCCTGGTCTTCGAGTACATCAACCTGGGTCCGATCTACAAGGACTACTGGTCGGTCTTCATGACCCCGCTGCTCACCGCGCTCCTGGGCCTCGGGCTCAACGAGGCGGCGTACATGGCGGAGATCTGCCGGGCCGGCCTGCTCGCGGTCGACGAGGGCCAGACCGAGGCGTCGCACGCGCTCGGCATGAGCCACGCCAAGACGCTGCGCCGGGTGGTCATCCCGCAGGCGATGCGCGTCATCGTGCCCCCGACGGGCAACGAGGTCATCAACATGCTGAAGACGACCTCGCTGGTCTCGGCGGTGCAGTTCGCCGAACTGCTGCGCCAGGCCCAGGACATCGGGCAGACCTCGGGCGCGGCGGTGGAGATGCTCTTCCTCGCGGCGACCTGGTACCTGATCCTGACCACGCTGTTCTCGATCGGTCAGTTCTACCTGGAGCGCTACTACGGGCGGGGGTCAAGCCGCGCGCTGCCCCTCACCCCCTTCCAGAAGGTCAAGGCCAACCTGGCCTCGCTGGGCAACCGCGCGGGAGCAATGCGATGACTGCGAAGACTGCGATGACGAAGAATTCCGGCACCCCCATGGTCAAGGCCGAGGGCGTCCACAAGTCCTTCGGTGCCGCGCACATCCTCAAGGGCATCGACCTGGAGGTGGCGCCCCGCGAGGTGTTCTGTCTGATCGGCCCGTCCGGTTCCGGCAAGTCGACCTTCCTCAGGTGCATCAACCACCTGGAGAAGGTGAACGCGGGACGCCTCTCGGTCGACGGCGAACTGGTCGGATACCGACAGAAGGGCGACAAGCTCTACGAGCTGAAGGACAGCGAGGTCGCCCGCAAGCGCCGCGACATCGGCATGGTCTTCCAGCGGTTCAACCTGTTCCCGCACATGACCGCCATCGAGAACATCATGGAGGCCCCGATCCAGGTCAGGGGCGAGTCCAAGGCGGTCGCCCGGGCCCGCGCCGAACGCCTCCTGGACAGGGTCGGCCTCGCCGACAAGGCTGGCAACTACCCCTCCCAGCTCTCCGGCGGCCAGCAGCAGCGCGTCGCCATCGCCCGTGCGCTGGCAATGGAGCCCAAGCTGATGCTCTTCGACGAGCCGACCTCGGCGCTCGACCCCGAACTGGTCGGCGACGTGCTGGACGTGATGCGCGGGCTCGCCGAGGACGGCATGACGATGATCGTCGTGACCCACGAGATGGGATTCGCGAGGGAGGTCGGCGACTCGCTGGTCTTCATGGACGAGGGCGTGGTCGTGGAATCCGGCCACCCGCGCGACGTCCTGACGAACCCTCAGCACGACCGCACGAAGTCGTTCCTGTCGAAGGTGCTGTGAGTCGCACACGGCGGTAGACGGGGAAGGGGCGGTACGGCTTTCGCCGTACCGCCCCTTGCGCATGCGTACGACGGCGGGCGCGGCACCCGTACGACAACGCCCGCGCGGGGGCGGCCCGCGCAGCAGCGCGCGCACCGCAACACCCCTACGACAACGCCCGCCCAGGGGCGGCCCGCGCAGCACGCGCGCACCGCAACACCCCTACGTCCGAAGCTACTTGACCGCAAGCACCAGCGAGTCCGAGGGCGACGCCCACACCGCCCGCGCCTCCCCGAACCCGGCCGCCCGCAGCGTCGCCGCGTGCCACTCCAGCGAGGGGGTCTCACCGTCCGCGTGCTCACCGAAGATCGCGAAACGCTCGGCGGTGGGAGCCGCCAACTCCGGGTCGGCGGCGGCCAGTTCCCACCACTGGGCCCAGTCCCGCACCTCTCCTCCCGCCCCACCCTTCGTACGCTCCATCAGCGCGTGCCGCAGCGCCCGCTCGGCGGCGTTGATCCGCGGGGTCGTCGAGTCCTTCATCCGGTCGGCGTTCATGAACACCCCGCCCCCGCGCACCAGTTCACCGATCTCCCCGTACAGCGTGCCGAGCGGTCCCAGCTTCAGCCAGTGCAGGGCGGTGGCGGTCAGCACCGCGTCGTAGCTCTCGTACGGAAGCTTGCTCCGCCAGCCGGGGTCGGCGAGGTCCGCGGACACGAACTCGACCCGCCCGTCCCCCTCGAAGGACCCGCGGGCGATCGCGAGCAGCGCCGGATCGAGGTCGACGCCGGTACTCGTCGCCTTCGGGAACCGCCGCAGCAGCCTGCCCGTGATACTTCCCGTACCGCACGCGAGGTCGAGCACCCGCGGCTCGGGCCCGACGACCGCCTCCACCATGTCGAGCATGACCCGGAAGCGCTCCTCGCGGTCGGGCATGTACCACTCCTGCTGCCGGTCCCAGCTCCGCTGCCACGCCGCCCAGTCCGTACCCGACCGGCCCCCGGCCGCACCCGCCCCGCCCGCACCCATCGACTGATCCACCACGGGAAACCACCCACTCCGTAATACTCTCGACCGAGAACCGCCCATTACGTCAGACGCTCGCACCGAGACTAGACCGCCCCTGTAAGGACTACAAGTGGAACTGGCCTATTACGCTGACTACGCCGTACGCCTGGTGAACAGCGAGGAACCGGCTCGCAACAAGGACTCCCTCACCTCGGTGGAAGCGGTCCGCGACCTGTTCGGCGGCAATCAGCAGGCGGCCCGCCGGGCCACCGACGCCGACGTCACCCGCTTCCGTTCGGTACGCGCCCGCCTCCGCGCGATCTTCGAGGCGGCCGACACCGGCGACGAGACCCTGGCCGTCGACCTCCTCAACTCGCTCCTCCTCGAATTCCCGGTGAGCCCGCAGATCTCCGGCCACGAGACCCGCAAGAGCGACGGCCGGCCCGACTGGCACATGCACCTCGCCGAGCACCCCTCGAACGTGACCGCGGGTTACGCGGCGACCGCGTCCATGGGACTGGCCTTCCACGTCACCGAGCACGGCCCGGAACGCCTCGGCCTGTGCCAGGCCGCACCCTGCCGCAACGCCTACCTCGACACGTCGACCAACCGCTCCCGCCGCTACTGCTCCGACCGGTGCGCGACCCGCGCCAACGTCGCCGCCTACCGCGCCCGCAAGCGCCTGGAGACAGAACGGTCCGCCAGCACGGGCCGCACCGCCGACAGCAACCACGAGACGACCGCGCCGACGGACCTCTGACGCCCGGCCCGCATCGGCCGGTACCTGGCCCGTACCCGCCCGAGCACCAGGGCGGGCGGTACGGCCCCGAAGGTGCGGGAGTCGGACATCTCCTCGTCCCGGTTGTCCCCGAGCGCCCACCACCCGCTCTCCCGCCGCTCCACGATCCGCTTCACCACCAGCAGATCCTGCTGCAACGGGTGCCGCAGCACGGCCACGTCACCCGCCCGGACCTCGGCGCCCCAGTGGACCAGCACCTGATCGCGGTGACGCAGCGTCGGCACCATGGAGAGCCCGCCGACCTCGGCGACCCCGAACGGCAGCACGGCCCGCTGAGCCCCACGCTCCCCGCCCTGCTCCCGCGCCCGCTCCCTCTCCCGTCCCCTCTCCCTCTCCCTCTCCCTCTCCTGCTCCCGCCCGTACTCCGGCCCGTACTCCGTCATCTGCGGCACCTCCCGGTTCCGATCCATCACCGCCCCCGGTCCCATACTCACCCCGGACTTTTGACGTAAGCCCCCGGGGGCACTCGCGAAAAGGCGCTCTCCACGGAGTAATCTCCACCCTTGAGAAGACGATCACGAGGAAGGATGCGATTTACATGCTCTCCCGCCTGTTCGCCCCCAAGGTCAAGGTCAGCGCCCACTGCGACCTCCCGTGCGGCGTGTACGACCCCGCCCAGGCCCGCATCGAGGCCGAGTCGGTCAAGGCCGTCCAGGAAAAGATGCAGGCCAACGACGACGCGCACTTCCAGGCGCGCGCCGTCGTCATCAAGGAGCAGCGCGCGGAGCTCGCCAAGCACCACGTCTCGGTGCTCTGGAGCGACTACTTCAAGCCCCCGCACTTCGAGAAGTACCCGCAGCTGCACCAGTTGGTCAACGACACCCTGAAGGCCCTCTCGACCGCCAAGGCGTCGACGGACCCGAAGACCGGCGAGAAGGCTCTTGAGCTCATCGCCGAGATCGACCGCATCTTCTGGGAGACGAAGAAGGCCTGACGCCTTCGCCGCCCCCCACTGACCGCACCCGGTCCGCAGGTCACCCTTCGGGGTGGTCGTGGCGGACCGGGTGCGGTCGTTCTGGGTGAAGCGCGGTCGCTCGGTGACGGGCCGGTGGCCCCGCCGTGGGGCCCTTTCCGGTGGGGTTACTCCTCGTCCCAAAAACCTCGAACAGGCTCCAAAGCCCCACGCGTGGCGGTACGTTCACCATCCCCCCACAACCACCGCAGCACCATCGAAGGGGAACCGTGAGTCAGCCGCCACCGCCCGGACCGCACCAGTACCAGCAGCAGCCATACCCCGGGCAGCAGTACGCCCCGTACCCGCCGCCCCCGAAGAAGGGCATGTCGACCGGTGCCGTGGTCGCGCTCGTCCTGGGCGGCCTGTTCCTTCTGCTCCTGCTCATCATCGTGATCGTCGCTGCCGCCTTCAGCGACGGCGGAGACACCAGCGGCAAGCCCAAGAGCCCGCCCGTTTCCGTGTCGAACGCACCGGACGCGAAACCCGCCGACAGGGCTCCCGTCGCGAAGGCACCGGCTGCCACATCGCAGGCTGACCAGTTCAAGGCGTTCGTGGCGACGTCAGGCACCAGCACCGAGAAGGCCGCGGCCAAACATGTGACGCGTGTGCAGGGGGCGGACAAGAAGAACGACATCATGGACGTCGCGGAGATCCACACCGACTACACGGGCGGGCTCCTCGGCCCGCACGGCGGGGACGGCAAGCTTCTCGCCACCGCGTTCGCCGAGTGGAAGTCCTCCAAGAACGGCCTGGTGTCCGTTTACGACGCCAAGGGCGAACTCCTCGCCAACGGCAACTACTGAACGAGGACCGATCCGATCCACCGCAAGCGGACTGCTCCGTGTCGTCTTCCGGCGCATGGAGGCAGCCGCTTCACAGGGAAGGCGTTGGTGCCCCCGAAGACGTAACTGCCCTACCGCCGGGCCGGGTTCGCGTCGGTCGTCCGACGCGCGAGGGTCCGGGAAGCAGTACGGTGGAGGCGTACCGTAAGGCCGTTCGAGCCGGATGGATCCGGACGTGGCAACGGCCTTGGGCGGGTCGCTCCAAGAACGAGAGGCATCGCAGCGCATTCCCTGTCGGCGGGCGTGACACGGCCTTCAAGAGGCCGACATTTCTTCCGCCGTCGACGTGGCCGGGCCCTGCCGCCGTCGAGGACGGAAGCCGGCCGACAGGCAGGCGGCGCATGTCCACCACCGACCGCGAAGTACGCATCGCCCAGGCCGTCCTCGCCCTCACGCACCTCCGCGCGGACTTCGATCCGCTGGAGCTGCTGCACGACCTGACCGCCCAGGCAGTCGCCCTGCTGCCGGTACGGTGCGCCGGCATCACCGTCCTGGACCACCACGGCGACAGCTCCCTCTACGTCACCGCATCCGACGAGCGGTGCCTGGCCCTCGAAGAGGACCAGGCCGAGCTGAACGAAGGCCCTTGCCTCGACAGCGCCCGCAGCCAGCAGGATCTGCCGGTGACCTCACTGACCGGGCCGCCGGGCACCACCCGGTGGCCTCGCTTCGCGCTCCGCGCCCGCGAGGCCGGGATCACTGCGGTCGCCGCGGTGTCCCTGCGCCTGCCGAACGGAACCGTGGGCGCCCTGAACCTGCTGATGGCCGCCCCGCCCTGCCCCAGCAGCCGCGACCTGCAACTGGCCCGGACACTGTCCGAGGCCACCAGCGCGGCCCTCGCCCATCGACAGCGGCTGGCCGACAAGGACCAGTTGGCCGGCCAGCTGCAGATCGCGCTGGACAGTCGGCTGATCATCGAACAGGCCAAGGGCGTACTCACCGCCCGCCTCGGCGTCGGCATGGACGAGGCGTTCCAGCGGCTGCGCGTACATGCCCGCTCCCGGCAGCAGAAACTCACCGAACTGTCGACGCTGATCGTCCGGGGCGACGTGCCCGCCGGCCTGCTCGCCCCCCACCCGGTGGGCCCGCGCCCGTCACCGCGAGCCGCACGAATCTCCTCCGAGACCCATCCCGGGGAGGACCTGTGAGGGACAGCGGTGAGTTCACCGGCCTTCTGGACCGCCTGCACCGGGCCGCCCGTACCGGCAGCGACCTGTCCGCGGCTCCGGCTGCCGACGCCGCCCGCCTGTTGCGTCTCGACGCCCTGACCCTGACCCTGCGCTCCCGCCTGGGCGCGCTGGAACTGCTGTGGGCCGACCCCGGTGACCCTCTCGGCCCGGCCCTGGAAGACTTGCAGTACACCCTCGGCGAAGGCCCCACCATGGACGCCGCCAGGACCGGACGCACCGTCACCGAGTTCGACCTGAACGCCGCACCCGCCGACCGCTGGCCGCTGTTCACCCCCGCCGCCTGCGACCTGTCGGCCCACGCCGTCATCGCCGTCCCGCTGCTCCTGGGCGTCGCCACCGTCGGCGTCCTGTCCGGTTACCGCATCGTCTCCGGTCCCTTCCCCACCGGCCAGCGCCACGACCTCGACGAGTTCGCCCGCGTGGCCCTGAACCTCCTGCTGCACACACCACTCCAGTCCTTGGCCACCGGCGTCCACGGCCCGGACCTGCACCGGGCCGCCGTCCACCAGGCCGCCGGCATGCTCACCGTCCGCCTCGGCATCAGCATCGACGAGGCCCTGATCCGGCTGCGCGCCGATGCCTGGAGCCAGGACCTGCCCCTGCTCCACGTCGCCCGCGCCATCGTCTCGGGCCACGCCCACGTCACCTCCGACGACTGAACGGGCCCTCCTGAGCGAGGCCCCCTCAGTCCTGTCCGCGCAGCACCGTGCAGCGTTCAGCCAGCAGGTCGACACAGTCCCGGATCTCCGGCACCGGCGTACCGGCACGCTCCCGCATGATCACGATCGCCTGAATGGTTCGCTCCTCGGCGACCAGCTCGTCCACCTCGGCCCGCGCTGCGGCCGAGAGCCTGTCCCACAGGGAACCCGTCATACCGACCATTGAACCCGCCGCCTTCCCAGAGGCTCCCCCGCTCCGCCGACCGCCCCGTCCCGTGAGGTGGGTGCCGCTAGGCGGAACCGGTGGTGCCGGGCGGCAGAGTCTGCTGGCCGGGCGGCAAGGTCTGCTGATAGAGCGCCACCAGCACGCCGTGCACCGGCTGGTCCTCTGCGCTCTCCTGCGCCTCGTCGACCAGTCGGGCGAGGGTCTCGCCGAGTTCTCCGGCCTTCGCCGGGCTGAGACGCAGGTGGCGCAGTGTCAGGTGGGGCTCGACGGGTGAGAGGTCCAGTTCCTGGGCGACCGCGGCGAGCATCGCCGCGGTGCCTGCCGCCTGGGGTTCGGCGACGACCATGCGCCGGGCCGTGCGCTGGTGGTACTGCTCGGTGCCGCCGCGGACCTGGCGGCTCTCGGCGATGTGGACCAGCCCGGCTTCGCGCAGCACTTTGAGGTGGTGGGCCACGGTGCCCTTCTTCGCGTCGAGCTGCGCCGCGAGTCGGCTGACGGTGGCGGGCCGGTGGCCCAGGGCGAAGAGCAGCCGCTGGCGCAAGGGGTGGGAGAGCGCCGCGAACTGCTCGGGCGCACCGATCTCCAGGACGTCCTCAGGAGGTGGCGGGTAGGAAGGCTGGTCGCGCATACCGAAAGTGTCTAATTTGTTTGACGCTTTCGCAAGGGTGGTGCTCTACTCCCGGCCATGACGACTCAGACACAGCTTCGCCCGGCACCTGTCATCGACGAGACGGTCCGGCTCCTGACCGAGCACTACGTCTTCCCCGAGACCGCCCGGCAGCTCGCTGACCTGCTGCGGCGACGCCTCGCGGAGGGCGCCTACGACGTCGACGGCGCCGAGGAACTCGCCCGGCTGGTCACCGCTGACCTGCAGTCCGGCAACGGCGACCAGCACCTGAGGCTGAAGTACCACCCCGACCAGGTGTCTCCGGAGCAGGGGGCCGCCACCCTGGACTCCATCCGCCGGGAATTCGACACCTCGCTGGGCGGTGCGCCCCGGGTGGAGTTGCTCGACGGAGGGGTCGCCGTACTGGAGCTGGCACCGATGCTGTTTCCGCTGGAGTGGGCCGCCGAACCGTTGAGCGCCGCGCTCACCCTGGCCTCCCGCGCCCAGGCACTGATCGTGGACCTTCGCGCCAACCGGGGCGGCGACCCGGACTCGGTCGCCTTCGTCTGCAGCTACCTCCTGGACGAGCGCACCCACCTCAACACCATGCACTGGCGCGGCGGTGAGCGCAGGGAGCAGTCCTGGAGCCTGCCGTACGTTCCCGGCGCGCGCTTCGGCGGCAGCAAGCCGTTGTACGTGCTGTCCAGTGACAGCACCTTCTCCGCGGCCGAGGAGCTGGCGTACGACCTGCAGCAGCTCGGCCGCGCCGTGGTCGTCGGCGAGCGCACCCGCGGCGGCGCACACCCGCGCAGGGGCTGGACCGTGCACCCGCACCTGGAAGCCACCGTCCCCACCGGCCGCGCCGTCAACCCCGTCTCCGGCACCAACTGGGAAGGCACCGGCGTGCAGCCGGACGTCCCCTGCGCCGCTGCCGACTCCCTCGACCGCGCTCACGCACTGGCCCTCGCCCGGCTGACGGGCTGACTCGGTCCGGCCCGTCGACCGGGGTTCCCGCAGCGGGCCGGGGCCGGGCTTGGACGGCCTCCGGACCGGCCCGTAGGTTGGTGCGGCCGAATGCGGTCGAATGCGGATACGACTGCGGGTACGAGTACGGATGCGGGTGGGGAGCATGGCGGGGTCTGCGGTGCGGGAGAAGGGGCCTGGGTCCGGGCGAATACCCGGGCGCGGGGCCGGGTCGGGGGCCGGATCCAAGACCCGGTCCGGGTCCGGGGCCACGGCCGCGGATTCGTACCCCCGGGGCGAGCGCCTTCTCGCCGCGCTGCGGGAGCGGCTTCCCGGGCCGCGCGTGCTGGCGTGGTCACTCACCGGGCTCTTCTTCGTGCTCTATTCCACAGTGGCGATTCTTCGCCACGACCGCATGCTCAACGGCGGGTTCGACATCGGGATATTCGAGCAGGCGATCAAGGCCTATGCGCACGGGCAGGCCCCTGTTGTTGAATTGAAGGGGCCGGGATTCAATCTCCTCGGAGATCATTTCCATCCGATTCTGGTGCTCGTGGCGCCTTTCTACCGTCTCTTCCCCGGTGCGGAAACCCTGCTCGTCGTGCAGTCCGCGCTGCTCGCGTCGGCATGCTTTCCGCTGACGCGGTGGGCGCACCGTGCCGTCGGGCCCGTTGCCGCGCTGGTGGTGGGGTGCGGGGTCGGGGCGTCCTGGGGGATCGTCTCGGCGGCGGCCAAGGACTTCCACGAGATCGCCTTCGCCGTGCCGTTGCTGGCGTTCAGCGCGGTCGCACTCGGACAGCGGAGGTGGTGGGCGGGGGCGCTGTGGGCGGCGCCGCTGCTGCTCGTCAAGGAGGACCTCGGGCTGACGCTGTCCGCCGTCGGTGCGTACATCGCCTGGCAGGCGGTACGGGAGCGGCGGGGTTCGAAGCCTGTCGCGGCCGGGGTGACTGCGCGCATCCGGCTGGGAATCGGCGTCATTCTGCTCGGCGCACTGGGCACCGCCCTGGAGATTCTCGTCCTTCTTCCCGCGATGAATCCCAGCGGCGGGTTCGCCTACTGGGGACAGATTCCTGGTGATGAAACCGCAGATTCCGCAAACGTACTGGCCCTCGCACTCGGGGTTTTCTGGCCGCCGATGAAATGGCTGTTGCTGCTCATGCTGGCGGCGCCGGTCGCCTTCTTCGGGGTGCGTTCTCCGCTGCTGCTGCTCTGCCTGCCGACCCTCGGCTGGCGGTTCGTGGCGGGCAACGAGCACTACTGGCAGCCGGGGTTCCACTACAGCGCGATCCTGATGCCGGTGCTGTTCGCCGGTTTCGTGGACGTGCTCAGCCGGCGGAAGGACCTGCTGCCCGGGGTGCGGCGCCGGCGCGCGCTCGCCTTCTCCGCCGCCTTCACCGCGGTCACGGCGGCCGTCTATCCGCTCCACGACCTCGTCGTGCCCTCCGCCTGGCGCACCCCGGAGCACGTCGTCGTCGCACGAAAGGTCCTCGACCGGATCCCGGACGGCGACACCGTCGCCTCCTCCAACCGCCTCGCGCCGATGCTCACTTCGCGTACGACCGTCAGCCTGGTCTGTTACGGGACCGGGCCCGACCCCACGGCCCCCACCGGCCTCCCCGCGCGCCCGCCGCAATGGGTGGTCGTCGACCGCACCGACCCCACCGTCAAGGTCCCCTGCCCGGTCGCCCGGACCGAGCGCATGCTCCGCCTGTACCGCGAGCACGGCTACGTACAGGTGACGGAGCAGGACGGCGTCACCCTGCTGCGCAGGCCGTAGCGGCCGCTCAGCGCACCCGGCGGGCCGGTCGCATCGGGCGGTCCGGCCGCAACCGGCCCTCCACCACGTCGCGCGCCGTGTCGTGGAGCTTGCGCTGGTGCGCGCGGGCATGCCCGCGCAGGACGGCGAAGGCTTCGTCCACGGTGAGCGACAGTCTGGCCGAGAGGACGCCCTTGGCCTGCTCGATGACCAGTCTGCTGGTCAGGGCCTGCTCCAGCTGCGCCGCCCTGATCCGGCTCGCGCTCAGCTCGCGCTCCCGGAGCAGGGAGATCGCGGCGGCGTCCGCCAGGCACTGTCCGAGATCCAGCACACCGGCCGGCAGGGCGTGCGGGTCGGTGCAGAACAGGACGAGTGCGCCCACGACTTCGTCACCCTGGCTCAGGGGGATCGCGCCGACCCGGGCGTACCCCCGCTCCCGCGCCTCGGGTGCGTAGCGCGGCCAGCGCGCGTCGGCCGAAAGCCCCGCTAACGGATCGTCGGGCGGGGAGTCGAGCGGGACGTCGGGCGAGGCATCGAGCGGGACGTCGAGGCCGACGCCACCCCTCAGGCAGTCGGGGCCTGGGCCCTCCTCCCAGTCGGCGGCGAGCCTCGCCAGGGTCTCGGCCTGCGGGTCCGAAGCGGCGGTCCTGGTGGGCCTGGCGCCGGTGGGAGCGAGCTGCACCGCGGCGGCGTGCACGTCGAGGAGCCCGACGGTGTTGTCGGCGAGCATGGTCAGGTACGTCAGGACGTCATGGGCGTCGTCCAGCGCGCCGACGGCCTCCGCGATCGTCACGAAAGTGCGGGCGAGCCGCTGGTGCGAAGTGGCCATCACGTCTGCCGCCCTCTCTGATTCCTCACGCGCCCCGTCTCGTACGGCAGTTGACACCCACCGGCGGACACGGGCGCGGGTGCTGGTCGCACCGCTGGTCTCAGTCAACACCGAACCGGCCGACGGGAAGCCGCAAAGAGCCGGAAACAATTTGCTCTGCGACAGATTCGGCTGATTCCCCTACCGCGAAGGCCCGCGCCTTGATCAGCGCCAGGGCGTCCCCGACCGAACACCGCGCCTGCTCCGAGAGCAGCCCGGCAGCCTGGTGGACGATCACCCGCAGGTCGGCGCCGCCGTACAGGTCGCGGTCCGCGTCGGGCCCCAGCAGCACCCCCTCGGTCAGCGTCGCCGCCAGCTCGTCGAGGGCGCCCGATTCGACGAGTCCTGGCCGGGGGTCGAAGACGGTCAGCACCCCGATGCAGCCGGACGGCTCGGTCAGCGGCAGGGCGGCCACCGCGGAAAGTCCCAGCCCGGAAAGGCCCGCGCCGTACCCGGGCCAGCGCAGCTCGACGGCCGGTCCGCTGGCGGTGACGACGTGCCGTCCGCCCACCGCCTCGCTGGCCGGCCCGTCACCCAGCACGTACTCCAAATTCTGTGCGTCGCGGGCGCGTTGGTCGGAGGCGGCGACGGCGAGGTGGGTGAGGTCGAGCGCGGTCAGGGTGAGTGCGACGCTCCTGGACCCACACGCATCGGCGACCTCGGCCATGAACACGGGGCGGGCGCCGCGGCCCTCCGACCACTGCGCCGCGCGCCGGGCGAAGGCTTCCTGGAGCCTCGCCGCCTCCCGGTGGCGGGCGGCGACCTTGCGGTGCGTACGGGCCATGGAGTCGTGGAACGACTGGTCGGTCTCCTCGGCGAGCCGCTCGTGCCGCTCGGCCAGACGCATCTGGCGTTCCTCGCGCAGAGTTGCCGCTGCGGCGCGGCGGCGGGCCGCCTCCGCCTGGTCGACCACCGGTTCCGGATTCCCGCCCCGTGCCGTCATTCCTCCAGCGTACGTCCGGCGGAGCGGCTCGTAACGCTCCTACGGGACATCTTCCATCAGCAGGACGACGCCCCCGTTGTGACCGTCGAACGGGGAGCACACCACGGAACAGTTGATGGTGCGGCCGAGACGGTTGACGGCGGGGATGGTGACGGGTCCGGCGCGCTTGCCGGCGACGACGCACTGCTGGACGACCTCGCGCAGTCCGGTGGTCGGCAGGCCGAAGACCAGGGCGAAGAAGTCCTCGTCGACGACCTCCTCGGTCCGCAGCCCCCACAGGTCGAAGGCCCCCTTGTTCCAGCTCTTCACCCGCATGTCGGCGGACAGGACGACGACACCGGCGGCGATGGAGCGGACGACGCCCTCCAGGAAGGCACGGGTCTCGTCGAGGTCCGCGGTGCGCATCCGCATCTCGTCGGTCATGGTCTCCATCTCCTCCTGCCCCGACTGGAGTTCCTCGTTGGTGGTCTCCAACTCCTCATTGGTGGACTGGAGTTCCTCATTGGTTGTCTCCAGCTCCTCGATGCTGGACTGGAGTTCCTCGTTGGTGGTCTCCAACTCCTCGTTCGTGGACTGGAGTTCCTCGTGGGAGGTCTCCAGCTCCTCGCGAATCCGCTTGACCTCGGCCCTGAGCTGCGTGGTCACCGTGACGTCGGTGAAGGTGATGTGGGTGGCTGTGGGCAGCCCGGGCCCGCCCGACAGTGGCTGGATGAGGATGTCGAAGTACTGCACCTCGTCACCCATGCGGCGTTCGGCGGCGTTGACGCACATGGCACGCCGCTCCTGACCCGCCTGCTCGATGAGGGAACGCAGCTCGATGGGCCGGTAGGAGAGCTCCAGGTCCTGGAAGGGGCGCCCGATGTCGTGGACGGTCAGCCCGAACCGCGACCGCGCCTGATGGTTGATCATGACGACGGTGCCCTCGGCGTCCAGGGCGACCCCCGCGCTGGGCGCGGAGTCCAGGATCAGGTCGCGCAACTGGCGGGCGCGGGTGGCGGCGCGCGGTTCCGTGCCGGTCCCCGCGGTGGCTCTCGGCTTGTGCCCGGTGGCGGAGTGCGGCGGGCCCTCGCCGCCGGGGCGGCTGCGGAAGATGCGCTGGCGGATGCTGACCGCCTCGAACCGTTCGGTGTCGTTGAGCAGCATCTCCGCCTTGCCGAGGAAGAGGTGGCCGCCCTCGCTCAGCGCGAAGTGGAACCGGTCGAGGATCTGGGACTGCGCCTCGACGTTGAAGTACATCAGGGTGTTGCGGCAGACCAGCAGGTCCAGGCGGGAGATCGGGGCGTCCTTGGTGATGTCGTGCCGCCCGAAGATCACCCGACGGCGCAGATCGGGCCGGAAGGCGTACTTGGCCCCGCTCGGCTCGAAGTACTTGTCGCGCAGCGCGGCGGAGAGCGGCTCCAGCACCTTCGCCGGGTACAGCCCGCCCCTGGCCTCGCGCAGCGCCTCCTCGTCCACGTCGGTGGCGTAGATCTTCACCCGCTCCAGGCTCTCCTCGATGCCGAGGACCTCCGCGAACACGATGGCCAGCGAGAACGCCTCCTCGCCGCTGGAGCAGCCGGCGCTCCACACCCTGATCTCGGCGCCCGGGCCGGATTCCTCGATCACCCGCGGTACGACCTCGCGCTGGAGCAGGTCCCAGGCGTCGGGGTCGCGCAGGACCGAGGTGACGTTGATCAGGATGGTGTTGAACAGGGCCCGGAACTCGTCGGTGTCCGTCTCCAGGACGTCGCGGTAGTCGTCGTACCCCTGCACTCCCACGTCGCTCATCCGCTTGCGGATGCGGCGGCCCAGGCTGGACCGCTTGTATCCGGTGAAGTCGAAGCCGCGGGCGTCCCGCAGGAAGCGGAGCAGCTTCTCCAGCCCCTGGTCGGTCTCCGGGCCAGAGGCCGGATCTCTCGTCACTGCTGACTACCCCTGTCTGCTCGGTGGCCGGGTGTCCGCCCGGTCGTCGGGCGGTGCCGCACCCACGCACACGCGCAGTGCGGCGGCAAGGCCCTCAAGGGGTAGCACACGGTCGGCGACGCCCGTGGCCACCGCTGCGGACGGCATCCCGTCGAACTCGGCGCCGGCCGGATCCTCGACCAGCACCGTCCCCCCGGCCTGCTTGACCCTGACCGCGCCCTCCGCGCCGTCCCGGCCCGTACCCGTGAGTACGCAGACGAGGGCGCGCGGCCCGTAGGAAGCGGCGAGGGAGCCGAAGAGGAGGTCGGCGCTCGGCCGTACGAAACAGACCGGCGGGGCGGCGGACAGCTCCACCTCTCCGCGGGCGCGGAGCAGCAGGTGCCGGTCGGGCGGCGCCACGTACACCTGGCCCGGCCCGGCGGTCTCTCCTGGCTCGGCCAGCTTCACGGGCAGTGCGGAGCGCCGGGAGAGCACCTCCGCGATGAAGGTGCGGTGCGTGCGGTGGAGGTGCTGCACGACGACGACGGGCACCGGGAAGTCCGCGCCAAGACCGCCGAGGACCACCCCGAGCCCGTGGACCCCGCCCGCGGACGCGGCGAGGGCCACGACGGCGACAGCCTCCCGACGCTGCGGCTCCCGCGCCTGCTCGGATACCTGTTGTCCGGAGCTCACAAGGCGAGCGTAGCGGACGAACCGGTCACCGTCCGGGCCGGATCGGGCCGGGTGCACGGGCCCCGACCGAAAGCCGGACAGGGGCCCGGACAGGGGCCCGGACAGGGATCCGGACAAGGCCCGGAGCAGGGCCCGAACCGGGATCCGGACAAGGCCAGGACAGGAGCCTGACAAGGGCCCGGAGCAGGGTCGCGCCACGGCCCGCCGCACCGCCTCGAAATTTCTCCGTCCGGTACGCATGACCCGCCGGCCCCCGGGCACGTGAGCGTACGAGGGCCCCGCCACGTTCCCCCGTCGTGGCGGGGCCCCTCGCGTCCCGCCCCGTGATCCTGCCGTGCGCTACGCCCCCACCAGCGGACTCCCCGCCCGCTCCAGCCACTCCCGGTACCCCGCCGCCCGTAGCGCCGCGTCCCGGTAGGCGCCCTCCAGGTCCGCGTACAGGAGCGGAAATTCGGGCATTCCCGGGCGGGCGGCCAGGAGCAGGCGGACGCCCAGGGGGTCGTCGCGGAGGGGGCGGATGGCCATGTCGTCGCGGGGGCCCGAGGTGGGCTGGCAGGGGGCCACCGCCTCGCCGATGACGATCAGGGAGGAGGCGGTGAGGTAGTCGCCGTGCAGGAGCGGCGGGTCGAGACCGGCGGCGGTCAGGACGCGGCGCAGTCCGTCGCGCTCGCCGTCCACGCTCGGGTCGACCATCCAGCGGTCGGCGGCCAGGTCGGCGAGGTCCACGACGGAGGCCGAGGCCGCCGGGTGGTCGATCGAGAGGGAGACGAACTGGGGCTCCCGGTCCAGGAGCACGCGGATCTCCAGGCCCGCCGGAATACGGAGGGGGCAGCCCTCGACCTCGTGCACGAAGGCCACGTCGAGGGTGCCGCAGGACACCATGCGCAGGAGCGCGTTGGCCGACACGTCGACGTGGAGGGTGGTGCCGGTGTCGGGGAGGCGCAGCCGGAGCCTGCGCAGCCAGCCCGCGACGACCCGGCTGGCGGTGGAGCCGATGCGCAGGGCCGGGCCGCCGCCCACCGCGCGGGCGGCCTCGGCGCGGGTTTCCGTGATGAGTTCGGTCATGCCGTCGACCAGGGGGCGGGCCCTGGCGAGGAGGGACTGGCCGAGCAGGGTGGGGCGGCAGCCGGTCGGGCGGCGGGAGAAGAGTTCGGCGCCCACGGAGTTCTCGATGCGGCGCAGCTGGGTGGTCAGGGACGGCTGGCTCATGCCGAGGGTACGGGCGGCCTTGTGCAGACTGCCCGCGTCCGCGATCGCACACAGTGCACGAAGATGTCGCACCTCCAGCTCCATGGGGGTGAGAGTAGAGCTGCGGAACCGCCGGCACCAGATGTTCTCCTGGTGGTCATGGGGTCAACTGGCTGGAATTCAGCACAGGTTGAGAGCGACAGGGACGGTCACCGAGTGGCCGGGGGCAGGGGATGTCGTCGTGCTATCACCGGTTGACATCATCCGCAGCACCCTCCCGCGCCCCCACACTCTCCCCAGTCCCACCCACGCCCGGACCCACCGGGCCCACGGACAAGCAGGGAGAACCCCCCACCATGAGACACCCCCGCGCCCTCCTCGCCACCGCTCTCGGCCTCGGCCTCGCCGCCGTCGGCGCCGCACCCGTCGCGAACGCCACCACGACCGCCCCGGCGCCCACGAGTTCGTACGCCGCGTACGAGCAGTCCAAGGAGAACGCAGCCGCCACCAAGGCGTTCCAGCAGGCCGTCATGAAGTCGGTCCGCGAGCAGCGGGCCGCCAACCCGGGCATCAAGGTCGTCACGGTGCGCTACAACGCCTCCAGCGCACCGACCTTCCGCACGCAGATAGCCCGCTCCACCCAGATCTGGAACAGCTCCGTCAGCAACGTGAAGCTCCAGGAGAGCACCTCCGGCGCCAGCTTCACCTACCGCGAGGGCAATGACTCGCGCGGCTCCTACGCCAGCACGGACGGTCACGGGCGCGGCTACATCTTCCTGGACTACCGGCAGAACCAGCAGTACAACTCCACCCGCGTCACCGCCCACGAGACCGGCCACGTCCTGGGCCTCCCGGACCGCTACTCCGGCCCGTGCAGCGAGCTGATGTCGGGCGGTGGCCCCGGCACGTCCTGCCAGAACGCCACCCCGAACGCGGCCGAGCGCGCCCGCGTCAACCAGCTGTGGGCGAACGGGCTGGTCGGCTAGCAGCACCTGGAAATACCCGTCAGCACCCGCACCGAACTGCCGCGTGCCCGCGCGATCCGGTCCTCACCTCCCCGACCGGATCCGCGGGGGCACGCGGCACCGCCGTGTGCGCACCGCCGTGTGCACACCGGCTCGGCAGGCCGGCTCGGCAGGCCGGCTCGGCAGGCCGGCTCGGCAGGCCGGACGATCAGCCCGCGAATGCCTGCGGAGGCTTGAAATCCCCCTGTACGTGCGTGAGTTCGGCCCTCGGTGCGGGGAACGCGCCCCGGTGTCCGGTACCCCGGCCCTCGTCGGGCCTGCGTTCGAAGTCGGGGCAGCGGTGGGTCTCCTGGACGGTGCCGGAGCCGCTGTCCCAGAGGTCGAGGAGGCCACCTCGGTCCTCGACCGCGCGGTACGCGTCCTTGGCGTCCCGGAAGCAGGTCAGCGCGCCGAAGAATCCCGTACCCGAGCCGCCGGGGAAGTAGTCGGAGAAGGCGCACGAGAGGCACGACTTGAGGTAGCTGCCGGAGGGGAGCCGGCGCTGGATCTCGGCGAGGGCGCCCGCGAAGTCGTTCTCCGCGCGCCCGGACAGGAACAGCGCGCCGTCGAAGTGCAGGGCGAGCCCGAGGTGCACGCGGTCGAGGCCGGGGCCGTCGGGTACCGGGCTGCCGAGGGTGAGCAGGCAGCGCAGGACGGCACGGTGGACCGTCCCCGCGTCGTACACCGGCATCGGTATGTCCCACTCCAGGACGCAGCCGCACAGCGTTCCCTGCGGGGTGAGCGCGAACAGGCCCCCGTCCGGGGGCTCTTCCGGCGCCGGGCGCAGCGCGTCGAAGCTCTGGCCGGTGAACTCGGCGCCTCTGATGCGGGCGTGCAGCCGCCGCCCGTCCGTGCTGATGGTGAGGGCTTGCGTACCGGCACGATCCCGGTACCAGCCGACCCATGACTCTCCTGTCATGGGCGGGACTTTAGTGCGTCCGGGAGGCCTGCCGATCAAGGACGGCCACCGCGGCGGGCTGCGGGCGGCGGCCGTCCCTGCGCGGGGTCACCGGATCTTGCGGTACGTCGAGACGATCGCACCGTTGTCGAAGGTCCGGCACTCCGTCAACTCGTAGCGGCGCAGGGCAAATCCGGCGGACGCCATCGGGGTGCCGGAGCCGACGAGCAACGGGTACGTCTTGATGATCAGCTCGTCGATCTCGTCGATGAGCTGGCCCGCGATGTCGCCGCCGCCGCAGAGGTAGATGCCGAGTCCGCCTTCCTCGGCCTTCAACTCCCGCACCTTGCCGACCAGATCGTCACGGATCAGCTCGACGGCCGGGTCCGGGTAATCGGTGAGGGTGCGGGAGGCGACGTACTGGCGCAGATGCGCGAACGGGCTGGTGATGCCCTGGTCGAAGGCGACCTGGTTGCTCCTGCGGCCCTGGACGATCGTGTCGAACCGGGTCAGCGGCTTGTCGTCGAGACCGAGGTGCTTACGGGCGAAGGTGGGCAGGGTGTCGGCGAACTCGCCGAACATGAAACGGTGGTACTCGCCGGTCGCCAACTGCTCGAAGAACGCGCCGTCGCCCGTTTCCGGGTGGCCGATGAAACCGTCGAGGGAGGAGGCGATGTAGTAGGTCAGCTTGCGCAAGCGGGTCAGCCCTTCAGCCGGGAGTAGGTGAGTACGACGGTGCCGTTGGTGAACGTGCGGGTGGAGTCGAGCGCGAACGAGTGCACGCCGAACTCGGCGGTGAAGACCGGGATCCCGTCGCCGAGGACCACCGGGTAGACCTTGAGGACGAGCGCGTCGATCTCGTCCAGGAGCTGGCCGGCCAGGTTGCCGCCGCCGGCGAGGTAGATGCCGAGTCCGCCTTCCTCGGCCTTCAACTCCCGTACCTTCGCGGCGACGTCGCCAAAGACGAGCTCGACGTCCGGGGACGGGGAGGGCCCGGCCTCGGCGAGGCTGCGGGAGACCACGTACTGACGCAGGTGCGCGTACGGGCTGGTGATGTCGATGTCGAGGGCGGCCTGGTAGGTGGTGCGGCCCTGGAGCATCGTGTCGAAGTGCGTGTTGGGCCGGTCGTCGGCTTCGAAGTGCCGGCGGATGTGGGTCGGGATGCACTCCGGGTACTCACCGATCAGGAAGTCCTTCAGGAACTCCTCACTGACCGGGTAGGCGTCGACCGCGAGGTCGGGGGCCGCGATGAAGCTGTCGATGGACATTCCGACGAAGTACGTGAGCTTGCGCAAGCGGGGTCCTTTTCCGGGTGTGGGTGTGGGTGTGGCTTCTCCGAGAGGTGGCTGTGGCCCGTCGCCGGAACCACGACAGCTATAGTGCTTCAGGTGTAGTGGTTGCGCAAGCCCTTTGCGGTACGAGATTGCCGTACGAAAAGTGAGAAGGAAGAGACCCCATGGCCAAGAACCCCGAGCGCCGAACCGCCCTGCTGGACGCCTCCATCGAGGTGCTCACCCACGAAGGCGCCCGCGGGCTCACCTTCCGTGCCGTCGACACCCGCGCGGGCGTGCCCACCGGCACGGCGTCCAACTACTTCGCGGACCGCGACGCCCTGCTCGCCCAGACGGCGGCGCGGGTCAACGAGCGCATGATCCCCGACCCGGCCCACGTCGCCCGTCTGATGGCCCCGGAGCCGTCCCGGGAGCTGGTCGTCGACCTGATGCGCGACCTCGTGCGCCGCATGGTCGCCGAGCGCTCCGGCTATCTGGCGATGCTGGAGCTGCGGCTCGAAGCCACCCGGCGACCCGGTCTGCGCGAGGAGCTCAACCGGACCGTCAAGGAGCAGTTCGACGAGAACCTCCGCTTCCACCAGGCAGCGGGCCTGCCGGGCGACGCCGACGCCATGCGGGTCCTCTACCTGGCCATGACCGGCCTGCTGGTGGAGCACTTCACGCTGCCGGAGATGCTGTCGGACACCCCCGAGGCCCTGGACGAACTGGTGGCGATCACGGTGGAGCGGATCTTCCCGACCGCGTGACTCCCGTACGCGTGGCTCCCGGCCGCGTGACTCCCGTACGTGTGCTTCTGCTTCTGCGCGCACGCCCGTCACATCTGCGCGAACGTCCGCTACTTCTGCGGGAAGGTCCGCGGGTCGCGCCACATCGGGTACATCAGCGGCCCCCCGTCCGGCAGCCGCAGCGGCTCCCCGAGGTCGGCGAAGCCCCTGCGCCGGTACAGCTCCCGGCTGCGCTCACTGCTCGCCTCCAGGTACGCGGCCGTTCCCTCGCGGTCGCAGGTCTCCAGTACGGGCGCCATCAGCGCGGAGCCGAGGCCCTCGCCCTGCCGCTCCGGGTCCACGGCGATGATCCACAGATAGGCGTGCTCCCGGTGGTGCGGGTGGTTCGCGGCGGTGAACGTGCCGACCAGCTCGATGCGCGCGTTGCCCGGGTCGACGGCGGCGCGCAGCTGCGCGGGGCCGTCGTCCGGCTCGGGCTCGCCCGCCGGGGTGGGCAGCCACATCGCGACGGCCGACAGGTCCTCCGTCACGTCCACCCAGCCGTGCTTGAGGACCAGGTCGAAGAAGGCCCCCATCATCTGCGCGTGGACCCTGCCGTAGTGGCCGGGCTCGGGAAATATCCACTGGCTCACCGGGTCGTCCCGGAACGCCTCGTCCACCAGCCGCAGCGCCGCGTCCCGGTCCGCCCAGGTCGCCTGCCGTATCCGTACGCCCATGCCCGTCTCCGTCTCCCCGACCGCGCAGCGTGCGCGGGCGTCCGTGCTCAACGAACGCCCATGATCGCAGAGTTGGGGGTACGGGGAGGGGCC
>NZ_JBSGZD010000107.1:0-23785 GCF_053610825.1 Streptomyces sp. NPDC054863
GCCTCGGCGGCCACAGCCGCACGAGACTGCCCGGGCGTTTCCGGTACGTGGTCCGGTGCGTGGCGACTAGCGGAAAGCGGCGATGTTGCGGGCGACCCAGTCGTCGAAGGGGCGCGGGGCACGGCCGAGGACTCGTTCCACGTCCGGGCTGATGCGCAGTTCGGCCGGGTTCGGGGCGGCGATGATGTCCAGGGTGTCGTCGGCGAGCTCCACCGGTACGAACCGGGTCATCCCGGCCTTGGCCTCGGCGCGGGTGAGTTCGTGGAACCGCACCGGTGAGCCGAGCGCGGCGGCGATCGTCTCCGCCTGCTGACGCGGCGTGATCACCTCCGGCCCGGTCAGTTCGTACACCCCGCCGGAGTGCCGGTCCTCCAGCAGGCAGGCCGCCGCGACCTCGGCGATGTCGGCCGGGTCGACGACCGGCACCCCCACGTCACCGAAGGGTGCGGCGACCGTCCCCTGTGTACGGACGGACTCCGCCCAGGCGAAGGCGTTGGAGGCGAAGCCGCCAGGACGCACGACCGCCCAGTCCAGGCCTGACTCCCGCAACGCGTCCTCCACCGCGCGCATCGCGACCCGCGACGGGCCGAGCGGCCTGGTCGCCACGCCCTGCGAGGACAGCAGGACGACCCGGCGGACCCCCCTGGCCGCGGCCAGGCCGATGATGTCGGCCGGCCTGGCTTCGGGGCCGTGCAGGTCGCCGGACAGCAGGAGGAACAGCGCCTTCGCCCCGTCCCACACGGGTGCGAGGCTTGCCGGCTCGGCCAGGTCGGCCGTCACGTGCCGGACGCCGTCCGGCACCTCCACGGCGCGCCGCGACACCGCCGTCACCTGCTCGCCCGCCTCGGCCAGGGCCTGTGTCAAAGGCCGACCCACATTGCCGGTTGCCCCGGTTACCACGATCATCTTGAGCTCCTGGTCCGTTGTGTGCTGAGGGAGTTGACGCTAGGAGCCGGGCTTACTTTCCGTAAGGACGTACCCGGAGGTAAGCTCCGGACATGAATGAAGGTGTGCAGCTGAGGCAGCCCGGGACGGGCCGTCGGTATGACGTGTTTCACACCGACTGCCCCGCGCGCAACGTGGTCGACCACGTGACCAGCAGGTGGGGCATCTGGGTGCTGATCTCCTTGCGGAGCAACGACCTTCGGTTCTTCGAGCTGCGCGACAGCATCCAGGGCATCAGCGAGAAGATGCTGTCCCAGACCCTGCGCGCATTGGTCCAGGACGGCCTGATCCGGCGGGAGGTCGAGCCGACGACACCGCCCCAAGTCACCTACGGGCTGACCGAGTTCGGCAAGGACCTCGGCGAGCCGCTGACGGACCTGTTCGACCGGATCACACAGCGGCTGCCGCCGAACGGCACGGACTAGCGCGGCAGCCCTCCGCCACGATCGCGGTCGTCCCCGGACACTGGTCGCCATGGATGAGGTCAGGGTCGTCCTCGCCCATGCCGAGCGCGCGACCCTGCGCGTCGGCGACGTGTTCCTGAAGGTGGACACGGACCGGGCACGCACCGACGTCGACCCCGACGTGATCCCCGCGTGGTGGTCGCCCCGAGGCCTGCTGGGCGTTCGCCGGCTGATCGAGCACGGTTTTCCCCTTCCGCACCGGGCTGGTCGATCACGGCGGCCGGGACGCCGGTGGCGGGCGGGCGCGGTCAAATGACCAAACGTTTCTGCACACTTGCGGTCGTTGCTACCGCGGTGGCGACAACCGGTGCTCCGTGCCATGAGGATCGTGGCCGCCCAGACCCACGGCTCGGCCAGGAGGGGGGCTCCCTTCCCACCCGCCCGTCGCCGAGAGCTGCGGCCCGAGGCGCCTTCGGGGGGCCTGCTTCTCCAGAACTGCGGTGAGTGCGGCGACCGTCTCCGTCTGCTGCGCCAGCAGGGCCAGGAGCGTGGATTCCGCCCGGGCCGCGGCCCTGTTGGCCCGTACCTGCTCCGCTTCGGCCAGCGCGGATGCCTCCTGGGCCTGCCGGTAGTGCCCCTGGGCGTCCTCCAGCAGCCTCTCGACGGCCTGACAGCGGGCCACGGCGTCCTGCAGTTCTTCATCGTCGTCGTGCGTCATACCAGGCTCAACGTCTCTGACGCGGCGAGGATGCGGGCTGCGCGCAAGGTGCCCCCTCACCCTGTCGGCGGGGCGGGGAAACGATTCGCCCCGGATCCGTGCGGTGATCGGGCGTCGCCGGGCGCCGGCTCCGGATCGTCACCGGCGTCCGCCGTCGCGGTGGCGCCCTGCGCGGCAGCGGCGTTCAGTACCTCTCGGACGGCTGCGCGCAGGGCGTCGTCGCCGGGGACCGCACCCCAGTGGTCGTCGTGGTGTGCGGGGCGTTCGTCGGCGTCGAGGAGTGCACGCAGGGCCGGCATGGCCGGGGAGACGGAGGCCGGGTCCACGGCGGCGGCTTCGGCGAGGAGCCGCAGCGGTTCGAGGACCGTGGGCCCTGTACTGCCGGGTGGCGGACAGATACCGACGAGTTCGGTCAGGGCCGGGACGACCCGATGGGGGTCCGAGGTGAGCTGCCACAGGCTCCGGACGATCCTCACCGCGTCCAAGGGATTGCGGTGCCTGATCCGTTCTCCGGCGGTGGCACGCAGTTGCCGGGCGACTCGTTCCCTGACGGGAGGGTGGGTGGCGGCGACCTCGGCGAGCAGCACGAGGGCCTCGACGCTTCCCGGGGTCCGGTGGACCGCGAGTGTGCTGCGCGCGGTCAGTTCCAGCAGCGCGGGGAGGACCTCACCGGCATCGCCGGTGACGCGCCACAGGGCCCGGGCCCGTCCCACGGCGCCTCTCGGCGCATCGGGCCGGTGCTGCCGTTCTCCGCGCAGTGCTTCCTGGAGCATCCCGCGCAGCCGCTCCGCCGCCGGCGCGGCGGACGGGCCGAGCGTGACGCAGGCGAGGAGCAGGGTGGGCTCCGCGAGCCGGGGGTCCTGGCCCGGGAAGCCGCTGTTGCCAGGCGGGTGGAGGAGGGCGCGCAGGGGCTCGTCGTCCCCGGTGAGGGCGTGGTACTCGAAGGGGCCGATGCGTGCGAGGTCGTCGCCCCGCCCGGTGATCGGCTTCCCTAGGCGTTCCCGCAGCCGTTCGCGGTGGGCGGCGGCGACAGCACCGGCGCCCGTCCGGTACAGGGCGTGCGCGGCGACCGTCAACCAGCCGTCGGTTTCCAGGAGTTGGATCAGCCGCGGGACGACGTCCCCGCCGTCCTGGTGCCATCGGCGCAGGACGGAGAAGTACGGATGCCGACTGCTCGCCGTCCTCTCGATCCGGGCCAGCAGCGGGTCGAGGAGTACGTCCGTGTGTGCGGCGAAGGGGGCCAGCGCCTCGGTGAAACTGAGCCCGCTGCCGTCCCGGCCGGGGCCGGGCGAACCGGCATGACCCGTGATGAAGCCCCCGTGGCGGGTGAGCAGTTCGGCGAGGTGCGGCACGCAGCGCTCGTCGCCCGTCCGGCTCAGTGCCTGGACCGCGTGCTCCCGTGCGGGTTCGTACGGTTCCACGGCCGGGTCGAGGCGGGTGGCGACCAGGCCGGCCCAAGGGCGCGCCGCGTCCCCGCACATGGCGAGCAGCCGCAGCGCGAGGACACGGTTCTCCGGGCACGGGTCGGTGACGAGCCCGGCGACGGCCGGGAGGAGCTCCGGCACGGCGGAGCGCCAGCGGGACATCAGCCCGGCGGCGACCTTGAGGCCCCCCTCGCGGTGTGCGGTGTCGGGGACTCGAAGCAGCGCGTGCGCGAGGGCGAGCCGTCCGGGCAGGTCGGCTCCCAGCCGCCGGTCGGCCTCGGTGATGACGTCGACGTCCCGGACGACGTACTCGGCAGGTGGGCGGGCGAATGCGGAGGTGAGCAGCGCGTCGGTGGTGACGCGGGCGTAGACGGGGTCGGTGTGTCCCGGCAGGGCGCGGCACAGAGCCTCCACGGCTTCCAGCCGGACGTCGTGCCGGATCGTGTCTTGCCAGTCCAGCCAGGCTTCGACGTCCTCGTCGATGTCGGGCTCTGCCCCCTTTCCCTCGTCGGTCATGCGCCGACGCAGCCATCCGAGCGCCTCTTCACGTCGCCGCGTGGCGTGGCGGGCGAGCTCTCCCACGCCCCGCACGAGTTGTCCCGCCGCCCAGGCGTCCGGCTCCTTCTCGAAGCGGTCCCGGAAGCGCGTGATCAGGGCGTCGGCGTGGGCGGAGGACTGCGCCAGCGCGGTGGCCGCCGAGGCCCGGAGGGTTACGTGGTCGTCGTCGAGCAGCGGCAGCAGCGCTTCGGCGGCACGCTCCCAGGCGGCCGGCCACGCCGGGTCGACGGCGGGCCGCCACCTGCCTTCGAGGATCGGGCCGACCTTCGCGGTGGGGGCGGTGTTGCCCGTAGCGGCGACGGCGGCGATGGTCCGCAGGATCTCGCACCGCACCGTCACCTCCGGGTCACCGGCCGCCTCGACGAGGAACGGCAGCATCTCGGCAGCCGCCGCCCGCACCGAACTGCCGTCGCCGTTGGCCGCGAAGTACAGACTCGTGCAGAGGGAGTCGGCCCTGCTGCGGTCGGCCCCCCAGAGCTCTTCCAGCACCTCGGGGCCGTACCGCTCGGCGGTGTAGGGGTCGATCACCTTCGACCAGTCGACCTGCGCGGCGAGCCGCGCCCTTCGCCGTGCTCCCGCGTCCTGTGACGACATGCCGCCGTATCGCCGCCTCTCGTCAGGAGTGGGGGGCGAGGCCGAGCAAGGGCATGCGCAGGGGGCGGTTTCCGCGCGCCCAGGCTTCGTACACCAGGGTCTCCGGGTCGGTGATCCGCAGGCCGTCGCGGAGTCCGGTCACCGTCATCGCCGCCAGTCGGCGGTAGGCGTCCGAGGGCGAGGGCCAGCTCAGCACGGCCTGCCAGTTGTGGCCGTAGACGGTGTCTTCGGGCTGCCGCCAGCCCGCCTCGGTGATCAACCGGCACCCGGGCTCTCCGGCGCGTACGGCAGGGTCGAGATAGTGGTCGGCGACCAGTTCGGCCTCCACCGTCGCGTCGGTCTGCAGGAACTGTGCGTACCGGCCCGTCGGCCCGCTCTCGCGGAGGATCAGCACCGATCCGGAGGCCAGCGTGGTCAGTTGCTCGGCGAGCCCTTCGGTGAAACCGTCCCAACCCGTCACAGCAGCCCCTCCTCGTCGCTCTCGTCCAGCTGCCGGAGCTCTTCGTCGAGGGCCAGCCGCTTGTTGGTCACCAGCTCCAAGTACACCGAGCTTCCTGTGTGTTCAAGGAGCAGGGTGGTGTCGTCACCGACCCAGTGGATCTCGGCGGGCGTGCCGGGCCTGCGGTCCGTCGGCTCGCCCAGGGCGTCGCCGAGCGCGGTGGCCATCCTGGCGAACGCGTCGAGGGTCCTGGCCCACTGCCCCGTGTGGTCGTAGTCGGTCAGGCGCAGCCGGACGCGCTCGACCATCTTCTCCTGCGGTGTTCTCGCGCGGCGGGACGCCCCGCGGCTGTCCTCCTCGAACCCGGTGTCGAGCACGTCCCATCGAGGCCAGATCATCAGCGCCCGCCGGGTGAGCCCCGGCGTCCGCCTGGCGCTGGGCGTCGCCCCCAGCTCCCAGGTGCAGTCCAACGACCGCAACCGTGCCGCGAGTTCGGCCACCTCGACATCGCTCAACGCGCGCCATTGCGTCATACGCAGCCGGAGGAACGGCGCCCGCACGGGCCCGTCCCCCCATCCCCCTCACCCTCTACGCGGGGCCGGCCCCGCACACCTCTGATCCCGCCGATCCTGGCACACCACCGGTGGGACGCGTCCGGCGCGGGGTCCAGTACTCCTACGGTCCGGCGCTCGGCCACCTGCCGCGGTCCGCCCGGACGAATGCCCCGGTGCAGCGGTGCCCGGCCTGACCGTGGCCGAATCGCGCACCCGTCCAGCATGTGGACTACCCGGAATCGGCCAGAGACTTTTCTAGAAACCGTCTCTACATCGACCGTCCCGCTGGGCCACACTCGGTCGTGGTCAGCCACGAGTGTGATCACCCAACAACCCCTGAGATCAACCGTGTTGTGTCCTCGGATACGAGGCCACCACCATCCGGCCCACCAGAGGACTGCTGATGAGACGAGTCCGGCCCGCCTGGGCCGCGCGAGCGAGGGCGGTGGCCGCCACGCTGGTCGCCGCGTTCCTCGTGCTGACGACACCCGCCGCGCACGCCGACGCCCCCGCGCCACCGGAGCTGACCGACGGCTTCGGCCTGAGCCAGACCGCGGCCAGTGCCGGTAGTGCCACGAACTTCGTGATCACCGTGAAAACGCCCCAGGTCTCCGGCGAGCACCGCATCCGGATCCTGCTGCCCGCGGGCTACGCGGACAACCCGACCAGGCGCTACCCGGTGTTCTACTTCCTGCACGGGGCCTCCGACGGTCCGGGCAATCCGGCCCTGGCCTACCCCGCGCTCACCGCGGCGCAGTCGATGATCACGGTCATCCCCGACGGGGGCCTCAGGGGCTGGTACACCAACTGGCTCGACCAGAAGACCGCCGCGGGCGCGCAGAACTGGAAGAACTTCCACCTCAACCAGGTGATCCCGTTCATCGACGCCAACCTCCGCACCCTCGCCACCAAGGAGGGGCGCGCCGTCGGCGGTCTGTCGATGGGCGGCTTCGGTGCCCTGCACTACGCCCAGAGCAGGCCCGAACTCTTCAGCCAGGTCGCCACGCTCTCCGGAGCCAACGACCTGTCCCGCAACCACGCCGTCATGCGCGGTGCGGTCGTCGGCACGCTGACCAACGTCGGCGCCGTGCTCTGCGGGGCCGCGGGCGCCAACTGCAGCCTCAACTTCGGCCCCACGGTGTCGAGCGACGCGATCTTCGGCACGCCGTATCCGGTGTTCGACGCCGACTGGCGCTGGAACGCGGCCGACCCGTCCTCGCACATGGGCGCACTGGCTGGAATGAAGGTCTCCATCTACACCGGCAACGGCAACGGCGAGGCCGCCAACCCGGAGTTCTGGGTCCAGTCGGCCGCCGAGCACGCCAGGGACGGCCTGGACGCCCACAAGATCCCGTACCACTACGTGAACTACGGCAACGGGGCGAACTGGGGCGACAACTGCAAGGGCGGCCACACCAGCGGCTGTTGGGCCCAGGACTTCGTGGACCTCGTACCGCGTCTGGAAGCGGGATTCGCCGCCTCCTGACCCCGCCGCCGCCCGGCGGCGCCCCCATCGACCGCCCATGGACACACCCACCCGAATCAAGAAGAGGAACCGACCTGTGCCCACGATCCAAGCCCACCCTCCGAGACCGCAGGCCACCTCCTACCTGCGAATGATCGCCGCGGCCCTCATGGCGTGCTGCATCGCTCTGGGACTCACCGTGTCCTCGGCCCCGGCGGCCGAGGCCCGTACGAACGACAACTGCGGCACCCCGCTGCAGTGCCTGACCCTCAAGTCGCTGGGCAACGGCCGCGCCCTCGACGTGCAGAACGGCTCGCGCGACGACGGCGCCATCATCGTCACCAACACGGCGCCGGGCCACCACCAGTCCTGGCGTCTGAACGTCGACCGCACGGACTCGGCCTTCGCCATCGTCAACAACACCACGGGCAAGTGCATCGACGTCGGCTGGCCCGCGCTGCGCCAGCAGACCTGCCGGGGCCAGAAGAGCCAGAAGTGGTACTTCCACCCGGTCAACGGGAGCAAGAGCGCGTTCATGATCCGGAACGAGAGCGACGGCTCCTGCCTCGACCTCGTGGCCAACGCCCAGTACGACGACGCCTGGACCGGCAAGTCCAACTGTCACGGCAAGCCGAACCAGCAGTGGACCGCTGCCGACGGCGCCTGGGACCTCGCCGTCGACCACGGCGCCAAGCAGTGCCAGAGGGACACCTCGACCTGCTCCTGGGCCACCGTGAGCGAGGCCCCCGCGGCTCCCCTGCCCACTGTCTGCGCCTCTTCCGTCTGGTACAACAACACCGGCGGCGAGATCACCCAGTCCTTCGGCGTGAACGAGACGACCGGCTGGTCGAGCTCGATCGGAAGCGAACTGTCGGCGAACCTCGCGGGCGGCGCCGCACCCGCCCTCCAGGCAGGTGTGACCTCGGGGGTGTCCTTCCAGAGCATCTGGACGGGTTCCAAGAGCGTCGACAACAGCGTCGTGGTGCCCGTCCCCGCAGCACACTACGGCTGGGTCACGCTGTCGATCCTGGCGCGGAAGGTGACCGGCACCTGGACGTTCGACGCGCGCGGCATTCCGTGGAAGGCCGAGGACGTCGTGACCGTGCCGCTCAAGTCCGACCCCAAGGGCGGCGCGACCCTCTACGTCGCGAACACGAGCCCGACGTTCACGTCCTGCGTCTGACCCCTGGCGGCGTTTGACTCATGACGGCCCGCGCAGGTGACGGCCCGTGTACGTGACGGCCCGCGCCTGCGCGGGAGGGGGTCGGCCCACGGGGGGCCGGCCCCCTTCCTGTCGTAGGGTCTCGTGGGGTCGGCGCTGGGCGGCAGCACGCTCACCGGCCCCCGGGATCCGTGACCTGCGAGACGCACCGGCCTGGCTCCCGGTGAGCTACAGAGCGAGCATCGTCGCCGCGACCTGGCCGACGGCAGCGTCGGGAATCGTGGTCGCGGCCTCTTCGAGCACGAGCAGCCGCGCACCGGGAATCTCGCGCGCGAGCGCCTGACCGTTGCCGACCGGGAAGAACGGGTCGCGGCGACCGTGCACCACGAGCGTCGGCAGCGCGAGCCCGGGCAGGCGCTCGCGCCAGCGCGGCTTGCAGTCGAGCCTGGCGAACACCGTTCCCAGCTGGTTGGCCATCTGCACCGCGTGCTCGGTGCCCGGCGTACGGTCGAAGATGCGCCCGGCGGTCGCGCGCGCCGCGGCGGGATCGTCGCCGAGGGTCTCCGCGCCCGCTGCGGCGAACTCCGCCACGGCAGCCCGGTCGGACCAGTCGGGCATCGGGAGCGCGAACCGCCGCTTCATCGTCGCCGCGTCGTGATCGGGCAGGTCGGCGTCGACCAGGCCCGGTGCGACAGGCCGTGTCCCGGCGAGGGTGAGCGCCGAGAACGCGTCCGGGTGGTCGAGCGCGGCGACCTGGGCGACCATCCCGCCGACGCCGATGCCTGCCAGGTGCGCCGGCCGGTCGTCGAGTCCGCGGGCGAGCGCGGCGGCGTCGTCGGCGAGGTCGCGCAGCGTGTACGCCGGTGCCTCGGGGTCGACGGTCGTCGACGCGCCGCAGTCGCGCAGGTCGTAGCGCGCCACGTGCCGCCCGCCGCGCGCGAGCGCCTCGCAGAGGGCGTCGGGCCAGGAGAGCATGGTCGTGCCTCCGACGAGCAGCACGAGGGGCGCCGCCTCGTCCCCGAAGTGCTCGACCCCCAGCGTGACGCCGTCGGGCGTGCGGAACGGGCGGACCGTCGAATGCATCGTCAACCTCCAGGACAGCTACGTCACCGCGGTGATGGATCCTACGAGGATGCCCGGGAATGTCCAGGACTGCGCCCGGCCGGACTGCTTCCACCACCGGCCGCGCGTCCGGCAGCGCCTCGGCCAGGTCGCCCCTCCACCCTCCCGTCCTGTCCCCTCCCGTCCTGTCCCCCCTTCCGCCCCCTCCTCTCCCGTCGTCCGACGAGCCGCGGTGGGCCATCCGGGCCATGCACGGGACCGGCCTGTGTCACCCGCGCTCCCCCGTCGGCCCGGCACCTACGCTCACCGCGTCCACCGCCGCTCCCCGGGCCCGCGCCGCGCCCACCTCCTCAAGGAGTTGTATGAGTTCCGAAGCTCCGCAGCCGGATCACTCCCCACAACTCTCCGGCTCGCTGCGCAGTGCCGGGACGCTGCTGCGCCACGGGAAGCTGTGGCTGGCTCCGGGGGTGCTCAGCGCCCTGGTCGCGCTGGTGCTCTCGTTGCTGTACATGGGCAGCATCCTCACTCCGGAGGGCAGTCTGGACCGCATGCCGATCGCCCTCGTGAACCAGGATTCGGGCAAGCCGCTGCCCGGCGCGAAGCAGAACCTGGGCACTGGGCTCAGCGCCCGGATCGTCTCCTCCACGCCGTCCGGCGATGTGCAGTGGCGTCGGCTCAGCCGTGCGGCGGCTCAGGACCAGCTGGCTTCGGGCAAGGTCTACGGAGCCCTGGTCGTTCCCGCCGACTTCACGGCATCGGTGCGCTCGCTGTCCGGCACGCGGGCCGCCCGGCCGACCCTGACCGTGCTCACCAACCCGGGCATGGGCAGCCTCGGTTCGTCGCTGGCCGCCCGGATCAGCCAGCAGGCCGCCCACCAGGCATCGCTGGCTCTCGGCAAGCAGCTCACCGCCACCCCCGAGCTCGCGGCATCCGGTTCCGCGGCCCGCCTGCTGTTCGCCGACCCGGTAGCCGTCACCACCGAGCCCGGCCATCCCATCGGGACACACAGCGGAATGGGGCTGAGCGCCTTCTACTACGTTCTCCTGCTCGTCCTCGCAGGGTTCCTGGGCGGCAACATCGTCCACAACGCCGTCGACACGGCGCTCGGTTACGCCGACGCGGAGATCGGCCCCTGGCACTCCCGGCACCCCACCGTGCCGATCAGCCGCACGCAGACCCTGCTGCTCAAGATGACCATGACCGCGGTGCTGTCGGTGCCCGTCACCGCGCTGGTCATGCTCGCCTGCATCGCCGTCCTGGGCATGGACGCGTCCCATCTGCCGATGCTGGCCCTGTTCTCGTACTGTTCCTGCCTGAGCGTGGGCCTCGGTGTGCAAGCGATCAACGCGGCGTTCGGCAGCATCGGCCAGATCGTGTCGATGTTCGTCTTCATCGCCCTGGCCCTGCCCTCCTCCGGGGCGACCATCCCGTTGGAGGCCGTGCCGGGCTTCTACCGGTTCCTCGGCGCTTTCGAACCGATGCGCCAACTCGTCTCGGGCGTCAGGTCGATCCTGTACTTCGACGCCCGCGGCGACGCCGGCCTCACCCGTGGCTGGATCATGATCGCCGTCGGCGTCGTCGCTGTTCTCGCCTTCGGCTTCCTCATGACCCGGTATTACGACCGCAAGGGCCTGCACCGGATGGTTCCCCAGCAGAACTGACACACCGTAGAACCCCCGAGTGCGCCTGCGACGTCCCGAGTCCGTCCGCGCAACTGCGTCGGCTCAGGAACGGTGCGGTGTGCGGGGGTGCTCCAGCAGGGTGGGGAAGGTGCCGATGGCGTCGAGCGCCATGGAGAGTTCGGCGACGACCTTCGGGTCGTCCAGGGGGCCGCGCAGGAACTCTTCCAGGCGGTTCATGCGGTAGCGCACCGTGTTCTGGTGGCAGTACAGGGCGCGCCCCGCCGCAGCCGCCGATCCGCGTGCGTCGAGCCATGCCCGGGCGGTCGCGAGCAGGGTGGTGCGGTCGTCCTCGGGCAGGGACAGCACGCTGCCGAGAATGCGGTTCACGGCACGCTGTGTGGTCTGCAGGTTGTTGATCACCAGTTCCGTCAGCGGTGTGTCGTCGAGCTGGCGTACCGCGGCGGCGCCGGGAGGCAGGGACTCCAGCGCGACCTGGGCGTACCGCAGTGCGCGGTCCGTCTGGTCGAGCCGGTCGTAGAGCGGGCTGACGCCCACGCGGCCCGTCGCCGCACCCCGTACGGCTTCCAGAATCCGTTCCACCGGCTGCTGCCGTGAGCAGGAGAGCACACCGGTCTCGGAACTGGGCTGCGCACGCCACGCCGATCCGACGTCGAGGGCGCGCAGCCGGCTGTCCAGCCCCGGCAGGGTCGGATCGCTGGCGGTGATGCCCTCGGCCGTCACGACGAGAAAGGCACCCTGGAACGGGAAGTCGAGCATGCGTGCGACCTCCCACACGGTGTCGCTGTTCGACGAGGGCCCGTCGATCAGCTCGCCGACCAGGGCGGAGCGGCGCCTGTCGATCTCGACCATCCGCTCCGCGAGGCTCTCACGATAGGCGTCGGTGACGGCCGTGGACTGCGCGTCCGAGATCTCCCACACGTGCGCCGCCGTCTCCAGGAGGGCTTCGGGCGCATCACCGCCCAACTTCCTCGCCTCGCACAGGAGTTGCTCCCAGAGGTAGCGCGCGCCCAGGCGGTAGGCGTGCAGGATCTCCGGCAGAGGTACGTTCTGCAGGGCGCGCTTGCGGCCGGTCGCGGTGGGTCCTGACACGTCGAGCTCGGGCGAGTGGGGGTCGGCCAGGTGGCTGAGGGAGTTCTGGAAGTTGTGGCGCATCGATGCCCGGAGGTCCTCCGGGCCTACGACCAGGGTCCGGTAGAGCGCGACGTTCTCGTAGGTCAGGTCGGCCATCTCCGCGGCGATGGTATCGATCCTGCCCAACAGTGTCTTGGCGAGTTCGGACACCAGGAGTCTGGGAGCTGTCACATACACAGGGCCGACCCTAGGGCAGCGCCAGGCCCGCGAACCTGCCAACGACCCAATCCCTTTGCGGTCGTTGTCGGCGGGGACAGAAGCCCTTGTCGGTCAGGACATGGCGCCGGAGGGTCTCCGTGGCAAGGATCGCCACGTTGCCGGACGACTCCACGCACGAAGGTGAACTGTCTTGAGTAATCTCGCCACTGCCCTGACGGAAGCGGCTCAGCGGTACCCGCAGCAACGGGCGGTACGGCTCGACGACAGAGCCCTGACCTTCGCCGAACTGGACGAGTACAGCGCCCGCGTGGCCGGCGGACTGCTCGCCCACGGAGTTCGCCCCGGCGATCGGGTGGGGCTGAGCCTGCACCACTCCTGCGCCTACCCCGTCCTCTACTTCGGAGCCCTCCGCGTCGGGGCGGTCGTCATGCCCCTGTACTTCCAGACCCGGCGGGGTGCGCCGCGGCCCCGCAAGGACTCGTCCGGCACGCGGCTGGTGTTCGCGTCGGACGCTGCGGACAGGGCCCGGGAGGCGGCGAAGGGTGACACCACGTATCTCCCGGTGGGCCCTGACTTCCTCGACCAGGTGGCCTTCTGGCCCTACCGCCCCGGCGTGGTGCATCGCGCCGACGGAGATCCGGCGGTGACGCTCGGCGCGGGCGAGTCGGCGGTGAAGCCGCAGGCCACCACGCTCACGCATGCCTTTCTGCGGGTGAACGCGCGCGTGACCGCACGGACGCTCCGCGACGAGCCGGCCGAGGAAGCGGCCGACGAGCCGGAGAGGGTGCCGGCCTTCTCCTCCACCGGTCGGGCCTACGGCCTCAACGCGGCGATCCTCGCCGGAGCGTGCCTGCCCGCGGGAGCGGCGCAGCCCGCACCGGCCGCCCGCACCGAGCGGGACGCGCCGACCGACGTGTGGTCCGCGCTCCTGGGCGGCGGTGAACGTTGACACTGTGGCGGCAGGTCCTGGCCGCGCTCACGGACGACACTCTCGACGACGACGACCGCGCAGCCGTCGTGGCGCACGGCGCCGCCCAGATCGCCACCGGGTGTGCCGACAGGGGGCAACCTCCCACGGTCGAGGAGGTCATGACCGTGGCCTTCGAGGAGTTCGCGCTCCTCATCGATGCCGACCAGGCCCGTACCGCTCTCCGTGCCTGCCGGAGCACGCCCCGCACCCGCACCGTCACCAGCGCATCGCGGTGAAGTCGACGGGGCGGGGCCGGAGTTCCCGGGTGCGCGCCGCCAACTGCCGCAGCCGCTGGGCCATGTCGTCGCCGGGGAGGTGCCGGCGGTCGCCGTGGCCCGGCAGCAGCCACTCGAAGCGCAGCAGGTGGGCGGTCCGGGCCAGGGAGGCGGCCAGCTCCTCGATGGAGTACCAGGTGACGTTGTCGGCCACCTCGATGTCTGCTGTCGTGCGCGACCAGTAGAAGCTGTCGCCGCTGAAGCAGTACCGCTCGTCCGCGACGTAGAGCACGCTGCCCCGCGTGTGTCCGGGAAGGGGAAAGGCGATGACCCCTTCGGCGATCTCCGCAGGGTCGGTGCCACGGAGCACGCGGTCGGCGTCCGGGGCGGCATCGAGGTCGCCCTCGTGGATCCACAGCCGGGCGCCGAAACGATCGGCGTAGCGACGGCCGTGCGCGGCGTGGTCGCGGTGGGTGAGCAGGACGTCGGTGACGGGGCCCAGCGCCTCGTGGCGCGCGGCCAGCGAAGTGCTCCAGCGCGGCGTGTCCACCATCATCACGGTGCCGTCGGCGCGGCGTAACAGGTAGGAGTTGGCCCCCGCGGTCTGCGGGGAGTTGTGCCCGCACAGGTGCACGGTGTCGTCCAGCGCCAGCGGGAAGGGGTCCGGTGCCGCATCCAGTCGCCCGCCCGGGGGACGGATCGACCGGGTGGGACAGGCGTGCGCAGCCGTGTGGAACTGCCGGATCTCGCTGTCGCCGTGCGGCTGGCGCAGGACGACCGAGCGGCCCCCTGCCTCACCGATCAGGCCGGGGGCCAACTGCCGGGCGACGTCGCAGTTCATGCAGCGCTCGTCCACCTGCCAGCCGCCCTCGATCCGTTCGTCTCCCATGGTCCACTCCCTTTCGCACGGCGCCCGCCGACCGGGCGCCCGCTCTCAGGGGTATCGCGCGCCGTGCGAAAAGTGGAAGGGGGTAAGGATCTTGTACTTGCGTCACCACCCTGTTCTGAGGGGAGTTTTAGGGACTCTTATCCATATTTTTCCAGCAGCCTTTCCTACGGTGGCGGCGTCGCGTCGGCGGCCCTGCGGCGCCACGCCCGCGCCTGGCGGGCGTACCCCTGCCGTTCCGAGAGCTCCGCCAGCCGGGTCATCGCGCCTACGTGGCCGGCCGCGGCTGCCTTCTCGTACCAACCCTGCGCCGCGTACAGGTCACCGCCCAGTTCCTTGGAACGCCCCAGTGCCAACAGCGCGTTGACGTCGCCCTTCCCGGCGCGCTCCAGCAGCAAGCTTTCGAGCTCGGCGAGCATCTCGGAGCCGCTGAGCAGTGCGGCGAGCCGGCGCCCGCCCTCGTCGTCGCCTGCGCCGGCCGACCTGCGGTACCAGGACTTCGCCGCCTCCCTGTCGCCCTGTTCCAGGGCCAGGGCTCCGAGGGCGTTCATCGCGGCGGTGGAGCCTCCGGCCGCTGCCCGGCGGGCCCACTGTTCGGCCTCGGCGGCCTCGCCCCGTCGGTACAGCAACTGCCCGAGGGCGTACGCGGCGTCGGCGAGACCGGCCTCGGCGGCCCGACGGAACCAGCCCTCGGCCTCGGTGTCGGCTCCCCGCTCCTGGCACAGGGACCCGAGGACGGCCATCGCGTTCGCATTGCCTCCCTCGGCCGAACGCCGGTACCAGCGGTCGGCCTCGACATTCTCCCCCCGCGACCGCAGGAGGTATCCGACCATCTCCATCGCGCGTACGTGCCCCGCGCCGGCGGCCTCCCGCAGCAGCGGCTCGGCCTCGGCGTGCCGTCCCCACTCGTGGAGCAGCACGCCGAGGGTGACGGTGGCGTCGGGATGCCTCTTCTCGGCCGCCAGGCGCAGCCACCTTTCACTGCCGGTCCGGTCCTGGCGCGTACTCAGATACAGGCCGTACCGGAACATCGCCACGGCGTCCCCGGCCTCGGCGGCCTCACGAAGGCTCCCGGCCCCTTCACCGCGCCCCTTTTTCCTCGAACTCCCCCGCACGGACATCCCCCTTGAGATCACTGGCACTTGGCCGTTCCCCGCTGGTTCACGACGATGGCACGAACATGTCTTCCCACGAACATGCCTTCCCATGATGGTGGTCCGACTGCGCGACGGTTACCTGTGAGGAAGCATCAGCCGAACACCCTCGCATCCTGAACACCGGCCGCCCACGGCTGCGCGGCTGCTCGACGCCCCCGACCTGCGCCGGGTCGCAGGCCCGGGAGGGGTGTCAGGTGCTGATGGTGGTGACGGCGTCGACGCCGTAGGTGCGGGCGTAGCCGTTCTCGGTGCCGACGAGGAGGTCGACGACCGTGAAGTAGCGGTCCCAGAAAGGGGTTTCGCGCAGGGCGTCGATGAGGAGCTGGTAGGCGTCGTGGTCGTCGGCCTCCCAGACCCAGACGTCGGTGACGCGGGTGGAGTAGAACTCCGTGTCGTAGAAGCGTGAGCGGACGCCGGTGGTCCTGGCCTTGATCGCGGGGACGACCTCGGTGGCGAAGGCGCTGACGCGTTCCTGGGGGGTCATGGCGAGCCACTCGGGCGTGGTCTTGATGAGCATGAACGCCGTGACCGGCGGTGTGGTGGTTTCAGCGGGCATGACGGGTGCCTTCCGGGAGGACTGCGGGCTTGAGGGTCTGGGCGCACCAGAGTGCGAAGGTGGTGGGGGAGCTGGTGGCCGGGGTACGGGGGACGCCTGCGTCGAGGCCCTCGTTCTTGGCCCTCTTCATGTCGACGACGCCCCGGGCGAACGCCTCGTGGAGGCCGAGGCCGAGGAGGTCGGTGTGCAGCTCGTCCAGCGGCCGGCGTGCGTAGCGGACGGGGCGGCCGAGTTGTTCGGTCATGATGCGGGCCAGGTCGTTGCGGGAGAGGTCCTGGGGTCCGAGGACGGGGACGCTGTCGCTGCCCGACCATGAGCGGTTCAGCAGCAGTCCGGCGGCGACGGCCGCGATGTCGGCGACGGCGGCGAGGGGTGCTCGGCGGTCCGCGTCGAGGGTGTCGGTGAAGACGCCTGTCTCCCGGATCGTGTCGGCGTCCTCCAGAAGGTTCTCGAAGAAGGACGGGCTGGCCAGGGCGCGGTAGGCCACGCCGGTGTCGGTGATGAGGTCGTCCATCGCGAGGGAAGCGGTGACGAGCCCGGCGCGGTGGGCGACCGGGGTGCCGCGGCCGAGCGCGGAGACGCCGACGACATGGCCGGTCCCGTGGGCGACGAGGGCCTTCGCCGCGGGCCGGGTGAAGCCGCGGTAGGCGTCCTCGGGGGCCAGGGACGCGTCCGGGGGGACCAGCCAGAACACCGCGTCGGCGCCCTCGAAGGCGCGGTCGACGACCTCGGCGTCGCCGTGCGAGCCGGTGATCACCTCGACGCGGTCGCGCACCGCGTCGGGCAGCCGGGCGGGGTCACGTGCGACTACGCGCAGTTCCTCGCCGTGGGCGGGGGCTGATTCCAGGAGCAGGGGCAGCAGATGGCGGCCGATGTTCCCGGTGGGAGCGGTAATGACGATCATGGAATCCTCGGGGGTCGTGCCGGATCGGGACGACCCTCATCCTGTGGAGGACCCTGGTGTTGCCACAATGGGAACTTCAGCACGGGATCATTGCCTGAAATGGAACAACGCCCATGAGCAGCAGCGCAGAGCCTGTCATCGACGCCAATCTCGCCGTCGCGTTGGACGCGTTGCTGGCCGAGCAGAGCGTCACTCGTGCCGCTGCCCGGCTGCACACGTCGCCCGCCGCCATGAGCCGCACGCTCGCCCGGCTGCGGCGCATCCTCCAGGACCCCCTGCTGGTGCGGGCCGGGCAGACCATGGTCCCCACGCCCCGTGCCCAGGCCCTGCGCGAGGAGACTGCCGCGGTGGTGCGCCGCCTGGGAGCGCTGCTGGCTCCTGGTGCCGGCGTCGATCCCGCCGTCCTGCGCAGCACCTTCACCCTCCAGACGGCAGACCTGGTCAGCGCGGCGCTGGCACCCGGGATGCTGGAGCTGGCCCGGCAGGAGGCACCGGGGATCTCGTTGCGGTTCCGGGCCGAGGACCTGGAAGCAGGACCGGCGCTGCGCGACGGCCGGATCGACCTGGAGATCGGGTCCATCGGCCATGTGGACCCCGAGACCCTGGTCGAAGAACTGGTCACCCTGCGGATGGCGGCGGCCGTCCGGCCCGGCCACCCGCTCACCGAAGGGGCCCTGACCCCGGACCGGCTCGCTGCCGCCGAGCACGTGGTGGTGAGCCGCCGCGGCCGGTTCACCGGTCCCCTGGACACGGCTCTGGCCGAGCGGAACCTCCGTCGGCGCGTCGCTGTCGTCCTTCCCAGCCACATGGCCGCGATGATCCTCGCCGCCCGCAGTGACATCGTCTGTCTCGTCCCCGCCGCACTCCCCGGCGGGGTTCCCTCCCCCCTCACCGACGCTGCCACTGCCCTGGGCCTTCGCCTCCTCGACATCCCCCTGCCCCTGCCGCCGCTGACCATCGGCATGGCGTGGCACCCCCGCCACTCGGCCGACGGAGGCCATCGCTGGCTCCGCGACGCCGTTCGCCGGGCCCTTCACGCACCCGGGGGTCCGACTGCCTGACGTCACGTGCCGTCCGTCGAGCCGCCCGGCCGTGCTCGTCCCCGCCCGTCCCCCGAAGGGCGGGCGCCCGGACGGCAGTTCAGCCGGAACCGGTCTCTTGACATGGTCGAATGCACTCGATCTACTCCCTGGCAGCGCCGCTGCCGAGTACTCGGCACAGAGGTACGCCCAGCCGGTGGTTGGCCTCGGCCACGAGTCCGGCCCGAGTCGCCAGGACACCCTTTCCGGGGTCCGAGGCGGGGCCGTGCCCTCCACGGCTGGAGCGCACCGATGAGCGTCGAGCTGCGCCCTCTGCAGCCCCGCCTTCCCGGCCACCGCCGTAACCCGGCGCCCCGCGCGCGAGGCCCCCTTCCCCGCTCCGGCTTCCCCTTATATGTTTCGCCGCCCGCCCTGTGACGGTGTCGGCCCGACGCAGGGCGCCCGACCCCCTGGAGGTAGCGATGACAGCAGTCCCCCGAGCGCCCGGCGCGCTGTCGCGGCGCGGCGTGCTGCGTGCCGGCGGTGCCGGAGCGCTCGTGGCGGCCGGTGGTGCCGTGACCGGCTGCGCCGCAGGCACCTCCGACGGGGTCGGTGGCGACGGCCGCGTCACGATCCAGATGTGGCACGGCCAGAACGACATCGCCGCCAAGGTCCTCGCGAGCCTGGGCGCCGAGTTCGAGCGCACCCACCCGGACATCCGCGTGGACATGGGCGGCGGAGTACTGGCCGACGCCATGCTGCAGAAGATCACCGCGGCGCTCGCTGCCGGCTCCTATCCCGACATCGCCTACGTCTTCGGCTCCGACCTGGCGAGCGTGGCCCGCAGCCCGCAGGTGGTCGACCTGACCGGGCACGTGCGGCAGGGGCCGACGCCGTGGCGCAACTACCACGCGCCGGCCCGGGAGGCCGTCACCATCAACGGCCGGGTCCGCGCGGTGCCCGCACTCCTCGACACCCTGGCCGTGGTCTGCAACAAGAAGGTGTTCGCCGAGGCCGGGGTCGACCTGCCCGAGGCGGGCTGGACCTGGCAGGAGTTCACCGACACCGCGCGCCGCCTCACCGACCCGGCCAGGGGGCGGTTCGGCACCAGCTGGCCCGGCACCGGCAACGAGGACACCGTGTGGCGGCTGTGGCCGCTGGTGTGGGACCTGGGCGGCGACGTCATCGCCGGGGACGGGCGGAGCATCGGCTTCGAGAAGGAGGGTGCCCGCGCCCTTGAGGTCCTCCAGGACCTGGTGCGCGACAAGAGCGTCTACATCGATCCCAAGCCCAGCAGCGAGCAGATGTACCAGGTCTTCCTCTCCGGCCGGATGGGCATGGTGACGACCGCCCCCTGGCAACTGCCGGACATCCGGGAGGCGAAGGTCGACTACCACGTCGCCCCGCTGCCCAGCTTCAGCCGGCGCCCCATGACCATCTCGGGCCCCGACACCTGGACGCTCTTCGACAACGGCGAGGCCCGTACGAAGGCCGCGCGCACCTTCGTCACCTGGCTGACCCAGCCCGCCCAGGACAGCCGCTGGGACGTGGAGGCGGGCAGCCTGCCGCTGAGCCGCCGCAGTGAGGAGGTCCCGGCCTGGCGGGAGTACTCCACCCGTACGCCCGGCCTGTCCGTGTTCACCGAAGCGATCCGCTCCGCGCGCGTACGGCCCGTGCACCCGGCCTACCCCCGTGTCTCGCGCGCCCTGGGCCAGGCCGTCGTCGCCGTGCTGCTGGGCCGCAAGAGCCCTGCCGACGCGGTGCGCTCGTGCGCCGAGGAGTCCAACGCCGCCCTGCTGATCCCACGCTGAGGACCTGACATGCCCCGACTTCCCACACCGCTGACCCTGCCGCGGGACCGTCAGGACCCGCGTGCCCTGCGCCGCAGGCGCCGCCGGGAGGCCGCCACGGCCTGGGCGTTCATCTCGCCCGCCGTACTCGTCATACTCGGCCTGAGCGTGCTGCCGGTCGTCTGGTCACTGCTGCTGTCCTTCCAGGTCAACGACCTCGTCACGCCCAGCCGTTGGGTGGGCCTGGACAACTACCACGCCCTGCGGCAGGACCCGAACTTCCACCAGGCCGTGCGGAACACGGTCGTCTACACCGCTCTCTACGTGCCCCTGAGCATCGCTTTCGGACTCGCCCTCGCCCTCGTCCTGAACCGGCGGATCCGCTTCGTCGGGCTCTACCGGACGCTGTTCTTCGTACCGTTCGTCATCTCCGCCACCGCGCAGGGCGTGCTGTTCTCCTTCGTCTTCGACCCGGAGTTCGGCGCGGCCAACTCCGTCCTGCACCACTTCGGCATCTCGCCCCAGGGCTTCCTCACCGACCCCGCGCAGGCACTGCTCGTCCTGGTGGTCATCACCGTGTGGAGCGGCACGGGGCTGTGCACCGTCATCTACCTGGCGGCGCTGCAGGACGTACCGCAGTCCCTGGTCGAGGCCGCCCGGCTGGACGGCGCGGGACGGCTGCGGATCCTGCGGCACGTGACGCTGCCCGCTCTCACACCGGTCAGTGTCTTCCTGCTGCTGTGGCAGACCATCCAGGCCCTCCAGGTCTTCGACCTCGTCTACGTGACCACCAAGGGCGGGCCGCTCGGCTCGACCACGGTGATCGTCTACTTCATCTGGGAGCAGGCCTTCAAGGAGTTCACCGCCGGGTACGGAGCGTCCGCCGCCTACGTCCTCGCCCTGGCGCTGGGCGTCCTGGCTGTCCTGGCCGTCGTGGTGCGCATGGTCCGCCGCGAGCGCGCCCCTCGTACGAAACGCGCACGCACCCCTCGTACGAAAGCAGCCGCCTCATGAGCGCGACCACGACCGACCCCACGCGTGTCACCTCCCGCCCGGCGGCGGCACCGGCCGCCCGGCGCCGTCTGCGCCTTCCGTTCAGCGCCTGGCATCTGCTGCTCGGGCCGCTGGCCGCGCTGTTCGCAGTGCCGCTGATGTGGCTGGTGCTCAGCTCGCTCATGAGCGACGCCGAGATCAACCGCTTCCCGCCCGCCCTCTGGCCCTCGAAGATCGACTTCGGTGGGTACAGCTACGTACTCGGCAACGCCATGTTCCCGCGCTGGCTGCTGAACTCGGCGATCGTCTCCTCGGTCGCCGTCACGTCCAACCTCGTGTTCGGCGTGCTCGGCGGGTACGCGTTCGCCCGGATGCGCTTCGCCGGTTCACGGGCGCTGCTCGTACTGATGCTGGCGACGATGGCGATCCCGTTCCAGCTCACGATGATCCCGACGTTCCTGGTCATGAAGAAGCTCGGGCTCATCGACACGCTCGGCGCGCTGATCGTGCCCTCGCTCGTCACGCCGTTCGCGGTGTTCCTGCTGCGGCAGTTCTTCCTCTCGCTGCCCAGGGAACTGGAGGAAGCCGCCTGGATCGACGGCTGTTCCCGGCTGCGGGTCATCCGCTCGATCGTCCTGCCCCTCGCACGGCCCGCCCTCGCCACCGTCGCGGTGCTGACCTTCCTGACCACGTGGAACGACCTGACCTGGCCCCTGATCGCCATCAACCACGACACCCAGTACACGCTGCAACTGGGCCTGACCACCTTCCAGGGCCAGCACCACACCCGGTGGTCCGCGGTGATGGCGGGCAACGTCCTGACGGTGCTTCCGGTGCTGATCGCGTTCCTCCTCGCACAGAAGGCCTTCATCCGCTCGGTCACTTCGAGCGGCCTCAAGGGCTGACCGCCCGCCGCCGGGCCCGCCCGGGACGAAGCCCCCGCCCACCCCTCTCCCCTCGGAGCGCGTACGCCATGACCCCACCCAAGATCACCTTCGTCGGCGCCGGCAGCGTCGTCTTCACCCAGGGGCTGCTCGCCGACCTCTTCGCCTTCCCCGAGCTGAAGCACGCGCACATCGCCCTGCACGACATCGACGCCGAGCGGCTGGCCACCGCCGAGGCCGCGGCCCGCTGCATCGCGCGCGAACTGGGCGCCGCCGCCCACATCAGCGCCCACGCCGACCGCCGCGCAGCCCTGGCCGGCGCCGACTTCGTCATCAACACCGTGCAGATCGGCATGGTCGGGTCCACCCGTACCGACTTCGACGTCCCCGCCCGCCACGGGCTGCGCCAGACCATCGGCGACACCCTCGGCGTCGGCGGCATCTTCCGCGCCCTGCGCACCTTCCCCTTCCTCAAGCGACTCGGCGCGGACATCGCCGAACTCTGCCCCGAGGCCTGGCTGCTCAACTACACCAACCCCATGGCCATGAACATCCAGTACCTCACCGAGGCCACCGGCCTGACCAAGGTGGTCGGCCTGTGCCACTCGGTGTACTGGACCATGCGGGACCTGGCCGAGCTGGTGAACGTCCCCTACGAGGAGATCACCTACCGGGCCGCGGGGGTCAACCACCAGGCCTGGGTGCTGCGCTTCGAGCACCGGGGCACCGACCTCTACCCCCGCCTCGACGAACTCGTCGCGAAGGACGAGCAGTTGCGGCGCCGGGTGCGTGTCGACATGTACCGGCGGCTCGGCTACTACCCGACCGAGACCAGCGAGCACTCCTCGGAGTACGTGCCCTGGTACCTGCACCACGACAGCGAGATCGACCGGCTGCGCCTCCCCGTCGGCGCCTACCTCGGCATCGTCGACGAGAACGTCGCCGAGTACCACCGCACCCGCGACGCCCTCGCCGCCGGGGACCCGCTCACCGTCGAGGGCACCATGGAGTATGCCCCGCAGATCATCCACAGCATGGTCACCGGCACCCCGCGCACCGTCTACGGGAACGTCCCCAACAGCGGCCTGATCGACAACCTCCCGGCCCACGGCGTGGTCGAGGTGCCGTGCCTGGTCGACGCGGCGGGCGTCCAGCCGACCCGCGCCGGGGCCCTGCCGCCGCAGCTGGCCGCCCTCAACCGCACGTATCTGAGCACGAACGACCTCGTCGTACGCGCCGCCGTCGACGACGAACCGCGGCACATCCGGCACGCGGCCATGACCGATCCGGCCACCGCGGCCACCCTGACCGTGGACCAGATCTGGCGGCTCTGCGACGACATGGTCCGCGCGCACGCCGACCTCCTCCAGCCGTCGCTGCGGGTCGCGCTGTCCGACGACTGACCCCTCACCCCGGCATGGGCCGGCGGCGCCGCCCTGCTCACGGACGGATGTCCTGGCCGCGCACGAACGGAGCCGCCCGAGTGCACCTCCAGGGCAAGACCGTGCTCACGGTCGCCCTGTCACGAGCCGTTTCACCGACGCGTCCGGCGGGGGCCCGGCTTCAGGGCAGGCGACAGACCCAGACAGGACCGAGCCAGGGTTCACAGACCGGCTCGGGCGGGGGCGTGGGCTCAACGGGATCCGATTCGACGGGAGTTGGCTCGACAGGAGTGGGTTCAACGGGCGTCGGCTCGACCGGCGTGGGCTCCACGGGGGTCGGCTCCACCGGAGTCGGCTCCACCGGAGTCGGCTCCGCGACGGGTTCCTGCGTTCGCGCCGGGGGCGTTGCCTCCGCCGCCGGCGGTGCGGGTGCCTCGGGTGCGGGCGTTTCCGGAGCGGGCGCAGCCGGATCAGGTGCGGCCGGATCAGGTGCGGCCGGCGCCTGCGGCGGGGCCTGCGGGGCCGGTACGGATACGGGTGCCCGCTCCTCGCGCTGCTCCGGAGTCCGGGGCGCACCCTCAGCCACCGGTACCGGCTTCCGCTCCGGCCGGGCGGCCGGGGGCTCGGGCCTGGGCGCGGGCATCTCGCTCTCCACCGTCGCCGTACGCTGCTGCGGCACCGGCGCGTCCGCGCCGCCGAGTATCAGCCCGGTCGCGACCGCGGCGGCGGCCACCGACGCGGCCACCGCACCGACCAGGGCCGCGGGGGCCT
>NZ_JBSGZD010000108.1:0-23508 GCF_053610825.1 Streptomyces sp. NPDC054863
GTCCTCGCGGGCCGGGCGCCCCTTTCGTGCTCCGGGCGCCGGTCGGGTGTCATGACCGTATTGCGGAACGGACATGACACACGGGGCGGGGCGGGCTTACCGTCGAGCGCAACGGGTGTGTGCAGGGTGCATGTTCCGGGTGGGAGGCCAGGCCGGTGTCGATGTCGTTGGATAGCAAGAAGGATCAGCGGGCGGGGTTGCTGTACGGCATCGGGGCGTACGGAATGTGGGGCGTCGTCCCGCTCTTCTGGCCGCTGCTGAAGCCGGCCGGGGCGATCGAGATCCTGGCCCACCGGATGGTGTGGTCGCTGGCAGTGGTGGCCGTCGCGCTGCTGGTGGTACGGCGCTGGGGCTGGGTCCGCGAGCTCGTCCGCCAGCCCAGGAAGCTCGGTCTGATAGCCCTGGCCGCGACCGTCATCACCGTCAACTGGGGCCTGTACATCTGGTCGGTCAACTCGGGCCACGTGGTGGAGGCGTCGCTCGGCTACTTCATCAACCCGCTGGTCACCATCGCCATGGGCGTCCTGCTGCTCGGCGAGCGGATGCGGCCGGTGCAGTGGGCGGCGGTCGGGATCGGTGCGACGGCGGTCGTGGTGCTGGCGGTGGGGTACGGGCAGCCGCCGTGGATCTCGCTGGTCCTGGCGTTCTCCTTCGCCACGTACGGGCTGGTGAAGAAGAAGGTCAACCTGGGCGGGCTCGAATCGCTGGCCGCCGAGACGGCGATCCAGTTCCTGCCCGCGCTGGCGTACCTGGTGTGGCTGGGAACGTCCGGCTCCGCTGCGTTCGGCGCGCACGGGACGGGGCATGCGGCGCTGCTCGCGGCGACGGGAGTGGTGACCGCCATTCCGCTCGTGTGCTTCGGGGCGGCGGCGATCCGGGTACCGCTGTCGACGCTGGGGCTGCTGCAGTATCTGGCGCCGGTGTTCCAGTTCGTGCTGGGGATCGTGTACTTCCACGAGGAGATGCCGGTGGAGAGATGGGCGGGGTTCGGGCTGGTGTGGGTGGCGCTGACGCTGCTGACTTGGGACGCGGTGAGGACGGCTCGGGGTGCGGCGGCGGCGCGGGGGGTGGCGGCTGCGGCTGCCGCGCAGGGGGCTCCGGTTTCGGTTCCGGCTGCCGATCCGGGGGCGGTCGCCGGGGCGGGAGCGGGAGCGGAGGGGAAGTAGGGCGGTGGCGGGGGCATGCATGGGGGGCGCGGGGAACTGCGCGCTCAGCCACGACGCACCCGCACAACGCCCACCCACCCGTACCGTAAATGACGAGACGGTGCGGTTCGGGGCGGGTTATCGTCGAGGCATGGGTAGGCACTACTTCTTTCTGTGATTCTCCGCGCGGATGCGGCGTGTGTGCGAGTGGCTGAGCCCTCGCCCCGCCGGAGCGTCCGCGCGCCCTCAGGTCCGCAGAAGCGAGCAGAACTTCGTACCCCAGGGGAATCACCATGCGCCGCACCCACCGCGCCCAGCACGCCCAGCTCACCCTCCGCGACGTCTCCAAGGCCTTCGGGGACCGGGTCGTCCTCGATCGGGTCTCCCTCTCCCTGCGCCCCGGCGAGAAGGCCGGTGTGGTCGGGGAGAACGGGTCCGGCAAGTCCACCCTGCTGCGGCTGATCGCCGGCACCGAGCAGCCCGACGACGGCGAAGTGACCGTCGTCTTCCCCGGCGGCGTCGGGCACCTCTCACAGACCCTCGACCTCGCCCCGCACCTCACCGTCCAGGACGCCGTCGACTCCGCGCTCGCCGAGCTGCGCGCGCTGGAGGCCGCGATCCAGGAAGCCGAGGCACTGCTCGGCGAAGCGACGCCCGCCGAACTCGACGCGTACGGCGAGCTGCTCGCCGCGTACCAGGACCGGGGCGGTTACGAGGCCGACGCCCGCGTCGACGCCGCCCTGCACGGGCTCGGGCTGGCCCGGATCACCCGCGACCGCGTCCTCGGCTCGCTCTCCGGCGGCGAACAGTCCCGGCTCGCCCTCGCCTGCGTACTCGCGGCGGCCCCCGAGCTGCTGCTGCTCGACGAGCCGACGAACCACCTCGACCGGCACGCCACCGCCTGGCTGGAGGACCGGCTGCGCGCCCACCGCGGCACCGTCGTCGCCGTCACGCACGACCGCGCCTTCCTGGAGCGGGTGACGGACACCGTCCTGGAGGTGGACCGCGACCTGCGGTCGGTGAGCCGGTACGGCGACGGGTGGGAGGGCTATCGCACCGCGAAGGCCGCCGCCCGGCGCCGGTGGGCCCAGGAGCACCAGGAATGGGTCGACGAGCTGGCACACACCGAGGCTCTGGTCGAGGCGTCCGGCCAGCGCCTCGCCGCCACCGGCAGGGACCCGGGGCAGGGCTTCGGCAAGCACCGCAGGTCCAGCGAGGCCAAGCTGTCGGGGCGGGTGCGGGCCGCCCGCCAGCGACTGGAGGTGCTGCGGGCCTCGCCCGTACCGGCTCCGCCCGTTCCGCTTCGGTTTCACGTGAAACTGGGCGTGGCCGAGGAGCCGGGCGACCGGCCGGACGAACGGCCGCACGTCATGGCCGAGTTGAGGGACGTCACGGTCGGCGAGCGGCTGCACGTACCGGAGCTGAGCATCAAGTCCGGCGAGCGGCTGCTGGTCTCCGGCCCGAACGGCGCGGGCAAGTCCACGCTGTTGCGCGTACTGGCCGGTGATCTGGCTCCCGCCACCGGCACCGTCGTACGTCCGGAGCGGCTCGGCTATCTCCCGCAGGAGCTGGCCACGACCTCCGACCGGCGGACCCTCCTGGCGGGCTTCGCGGCCGGCCGTGCGGGCTTCCCCGAGGAGTACGAGGCCGAACTGCTCGGGCTCGGGCTGTTCCGGGCGGCCGACCTGGGGGTCCCGGTGGCCGCGCTGTCCATCGGGCAGCGGCGGCGGCTGGAGCTGGCCCGGCTGGTGTCCCGGCCGGCCGACCTCCTCGTACTCGACGAGCCGACGAACCACATCGCGCTCAGCCTGGTGGAGGAACTGGAAGAGGCCCTCTCGGACTACCCGGGGACGGTGGTGGTCGTCTCGCACGACCGCCGGTTCCGGAGTGGATTCGCGGGGACGAGGCTGGAGTTGGAGGCGGGACGGGTGGTGTCCGCGGGCTGAGCGCGGGCCGGGCCCGCCCGGCCCGGCCCGGATCCGCCCGCAGCCGCAGGTGCTTCCCGGATTGGAACGCGGGCCCGCGCGGAATGATCTCCGCACTCGCGCGGCGCGGGCCCGCGCACCGCACACAGGGCACGCACGCACCGCACGGCCCGCCCGCAACCACACCCACCGCACCGCACACAGCCACGGGGGCACCCATGCAGCGCATCACCAGGGGCACGGCCGGGGCACTTGCCGCCGCCGCACTGTTCGCCGGGACCGTGACCGCCTGCACCCACTCGCCCGAAGCACCGCGGGCACGGGCGCAGGCACGGACACAGGACCAGGCACAGGGCCAGGCACAGGAGCAGCAGACCGGCCCCTCCGCGCACTCCGACGCGGAGATCAGGTCCAGCCGTGAACTCCAGAAGCGCGCCCGCGATCTGCTCAGCGACCCCGACGAGCTGCCCCAGGGGGAGTTCGTCGCATCCGGGTCCTCCGCGAACCGGCGGACCGCCAGTCAGAGCGACCTCGGCGAGACGGCCACTTCCCTGGTGATCGAGGTGTCCTGCGTCGGGCAGGGGACCGCGACCTTCACGGTCTCGTCCGGCCGCACCCGGACCACCCGGCGCGTCGACTGCACGGCCCCGGAGGACCGGATCATCCAGCTGGACCCCGCCGGACGCACCGTCATGGTCGAAGCGACCCGCGGAGAGCACGGCCGGACGGCCGTCGCCTATCTCGTCCGACGGAGCAAATAGCGGCCTTTGACCGCCTCTGACAGATCGAGTTCGCTATCCGAACGGCCCTGACCGGATTCCGCCCTTGACGGTGGGACGAACTCTCGCTGAACATCAGGCACGCACAGCTCACGCGTCACCTTTCAACTGCCTTGCGAGCCATACCCGTTCGGCCAGTTTCCCGCACGTTCCGTCCCGTCCCCGTTCGGAAATCCGGAGCCCCCACATGACGCTTTCCCTGCACCACAGCAGATCCCACAGAACCGGCAGAACCGCCAGGGCCACGGCTGTCGCCGCCCTCGCCGTCACCGGCCTGCTCGCCACCACGGCCGGTACCACCGCCGCCGCCGCACCCGCCCCCGTACGTACGACAGGGGCAGCGGGCACCGCAGCAGCGGCAGCCGCGCCCGACATCCCGCTCGCCAACGTCAAGGCCCACCTCAGCCAGCTGTCCTCCATAGCCGCCGCCAACGGCGGCAACCGGGCGCACGGCCGCCCCGGCTACAAGGCCTCCATCGACTACGTGAAGGCCAAGCTGGACGCGGCCGGTTTCACCACCACGCTCCAGACCTTCACGGCGAGCGGCGCCACCGGCTACAACCTGATAGCCGACTGGCCCGGCGGCGACCCCAACAAGGTCCTGATGGCCGGTGCGCACCTGGACTCGGTGTCCTCCGGGGCCGGGATCAACGACAACGGGTCCGGTTCCGCCGCGGTCCTGGAGTCCGCTCTCGCCGTCTCCCGGGCGCAGTTGAAGCCGGACAAGCACCTGCGGTTCGGCTGGTGGGGCGCCGAGGAACTGGGGCTGCTCGGCTCGAAGGCGTACGTGAACAGCCTGCCCACGACCGAGCGCGCCAAGTTCGCCGGCTACCTCAACTTCGACATGATCGGCTCGCCGAACCCCGGCTACTTCGTCTACGACGACGACCCGACCATCGAGAAGACCTTCAAGGACTTCTACGCGGGCCTCAACGTCCCGACCGAGATCGAGACCGAGGGCGACGGCCGTTCCGACCACGCCAGCTTCAAGAACGTCGGCATACCGGTCGGCGGTCTGTTCACCGGCGCCAGCCGGACCAAGACGGCCGCGCAGGCGCAGAAGTGGGGCGGCACCTCGGGCCAGGCCTTCGACCGCTGCTACCACTCGTCGTGCGACAGCCTGACGAACATCAACGACACCGCTCTCGACCGCAACAGCGACGCCGTCGCGCACGCACTGTGGACGCTGTCCGTCGGCGGCACGACTCCCCCGACCGGCACGGACTACGAGAGCACCACCGCCGTCGCGATCCCCGACGCCGGTGCCGCCGTGACCTCGCCGATCACCGTCGCGGGCCGTACGGGCAACGCGCCCGCCGCGCTCAAGGTGTCGGTGAACGTCAAGCACACCTGGCGCGGTGACGTCGTCATCGACCTGCTGGCCCCGGACGGAACCGCGTACCGGCTGAAGAACTCCAGCAGCAACGACTCGGCGGACAACGTCGTCGAGACGTACACGGTCGACGCGTCGGCCAAGGCCGCGAACGGGGTGTGGAAGCTGCGCGTCCAGGACGTGGCGGCCCAGGACTCCGGCACGCTGACCAGCTGGAAGCTCACGTTCTAGCTGCTTCCGCAGAGTTCTGGCTGCTTCCGCAGAGCTCTGGCTGCTTCCGCAGAGGCAGAAGCACCGTCCCGCTGAAGACCCTGCCGCCCCCGACGCGCGCCGACTACCGCGTCAGGGGCGGCAGTCCAGCGTCCGCAGCACATGGCCGACCAGTTCCGCCATGCGCTCGGGGCTGTACAGCGGCTTGCGCAGAACGATGCGGTAGTAGAGCGGGCCGTAGAGCAGCTCCACCGCCATTTCCAGGTCGGCGTCCTCGGACAGCGCGCCCTGGCGCTGCGCACTCCTGAGCCGGTCGACCGCGGCGTTGAAGCGCGGATTGATGAACTTCTCGTGAACCGCCCGGGTGAGTTCCTCGTCGTGGTGCAGCTCGGAGAGGATGCCGATGTACGCGGGCCCGAAGGGCGCCGTCGTCAGCTGCCGCACCGCCCCGGTCATCTGCGTGTACATGTCGGCGACGAGGTCCCCGGTGTCGGGGAACGGCGTGTGGGTGTCAGTGCCCTGCCCGACGGCTTCCATCAGCACGGCGCCCTTGGACGTCCACCAGCGGTAGATCGTCTTCTTGCTGACGCCGGCCCGGGCCGCGATCGCTTCCATGGTGACGCCCCCGTACCCCTTTTCGGTGCACAGGTCGATGGAGGCCGCGAGGATCGCCTGCCGGGACTTCTCGCTGCGTCGCTGCGGATTGGGCGTCGCGCTCACCCGTGGAGTTTAGCGGTCGCCGATCACCGGCGTGTTGACAGCGGAACGGCAGCCTCCAAGAATAGCCACCCGAGGGGGAACGGTCCGTGTCGTGTCGAGCCGCATCGGGGGACGGCTCGACACGGCGCTGGCTCAGGGCCGGTCCCGCGCGCCGGAGGGGGATGTGCGGGCCCGGCCCGTACGCCCCCTCCAGGCATTCCGGCCCCGTGACGCCCCCCTCGGGGCATACCGGCCCCGTGACGCCCCCTCCGGGCATACCGGCCCCGTACGGCCCAGTCCCGCATTCCGGCCCCGTACGCCCCGCCGGACACCCGGACCGTGGCGACTCCGCCGGACAATCGGACCGTGACGACCCCGCCGGGCACTCAGACCGTGACGTCCCTCGCGGTGAACCGCGCCCAGGCCGCCGAGCCGAACACCGCCGCGTACACACCCTGCAGTCCGAGGTTCTTCCACAGCTCGTCCCAGTAGACGGGCTCGCGCAGCAGGTCCGCGAAGGACAGCCAGTAGTGCGGGAAGAGATACGGGTGGATCGCGTCGAGCTGCGGAATCGTGTCCAGGATCTGCACGGTGATCAGCAGGCCGACGGTCGCCGCCATCGCCGCGATGCCGCTGTTGGTGAGCGTCGAGACGAAGAGGCCGAGGGCCGCGAACCCGACCAGGGAGGCCGCGACCGCGACGGCGATCGCACCTGCCCGTATCAGTCCGTCGCCGAAGCCGATCGGGACGCCGGAGATCGTCATGACCTCGCCGACCGGGAACAGCAGCGCCCCGGCCGCGAGCGCCGACGCCGCCACGACGAGGGTGGCGACCAGGCAGAAGGCGAGCGTGGTCGCGTACTTGGCGAGCAGCAGGCGGGTGCGTCCGGCGGGCGCGACCAGCAGGTAGCGCAGCGTCCCGGCGCTCGCCTCGCCCGCGATCGAGTCGCCCGCGACGACGGCGACGGCCATGGGGAGGAACACCGGGAGGGTGGCGGCGAGTGCCGCGAAGACCAGGAAGAGCCCGTTGTGGGTGATCTGGGAGAGGAAGGCGGGGCTGCCGCCCCCGCCGCCGATCTCCGACGACCCGTCGCCGGTCTCGATCTTCACGGCGATGCCGATGAGTACGGGTACGCCGGCGAGCACCACCAGCAGCGCGAGCGTGCGCCAGCGCCGGAAGGTGACCGTCAGCTCGGACCTGAACAGCCCCAGCGTCCAGAGCAGTCGCACGGGCCGCGCCCGGGTGCCCGGAGGCACTTCACCCTCAGTCGGCGACGTCGTCACCTGCGACGCCGCAGCCTGCGGCGTCGAACCCTCGGCCCGCGACGCCGAAGCCTCGTCCGGCGGCATCGAAGCCTCAGCCCGCGACATCGAACCCCTCCCCCGTCAGCGCCACGAACGCGTCCTCCAGCGAGGCCCGTTCGACCCCGAAGCCGGTGACCCGGACCCCGGCGTGGACCAGCGCCGCGTTGAGGTCCGCGAGGTCCGGTCCCGGGGGCTCCACGGGGGGCGCGGTGCCGGTGACCCGGTCCCCGCCGACCTCCAGATCGGTGACGCCCTGCTCCTTGAGGACGCGGGCCGCGTCGCCCGGGTCCGGGGTGGTCACGACGAGGCGGCCCCGGGCGCCCGCCGCCAGTGCGGCGACCGGGCCCTGGACGACCAGGCGGCCCCGGGTCATCACCGCCGCGTGCGTGCAGACCTGCTCGATCTCGTCCAGGAGGTGGGAGGAGAGGAAGACCGTCGTGCCGTCGTCCGCCAACTCCCGCACCAGCGTGCGGATTTCGCGCATGCCCTGCGGGTCGAGGCCGTTCGTCGGCTCGTCCAGGACGAGCAGTGCGCGGGGCTGGAGCAGGGCCGCCGCGAGGCCGAGCCGCTGCTTCATGCCCAGGGAGTACGCCCGCGCCTTCTTGGCCCCCGCGGGGGCGAGACCGACCCGGTCGAGCGCCGCCGCCACCCGGGCCCGCCGGGTGCGCGGGTCGGCGGTGGGGTCGGCGGCGTCGTAGCGCGCGAGGTTGTCGCGGCCGGACAGGAATCCGTACAGCGCGGGACCCTCGATGAGGGCCCCCACCCGCGGCAGTACGGTGCGGGCGGCGCGCGGCATGGGCTCGCCGAGCACCTGCACCGAGCCGGAGGTCGGCTCGATCAGGCCCATCAGCATCCGGATGGTGGTCGTCTTGCCCGAGCCGTTGGGCCCGAGGAAGCCGAACACGCTCCCGGCCGGGACGGACAGGTCGAGGCCGTCGACGGCGAGCTGCCCGCCGCGGAACCGCTTGGTGAGCCCGCGTGTGTCGATCACAGGCGTCACCGGCGCTCTGTCCGCCACGGACAGCTCGTCCCCCATCCGGCCTCCACTCCCTCACGACCTCATCCGGTCCGGGGCCGTCGTCCTGCGCACGGCCCCGCCCGGTCGATGTCCGTCGTCCTACTTGCTACTTGCTACTTGGCCGCGTCGGCCGCCTTCACCAGTGCGTCCTTGGTGACCGCGCCGACGTACACCTTGCCGTCGTCCGTCATCAGGACGTTGATCAAGCGGGTCGAGAAGACCCGGCCCTCGCCGAACTTGCCCGTCACCTTGTCGCCCAGCGAGTCGAGCAGACCCTGTGCCTCGGCGGGCAGCTGCTCCTTCTTCTGCCCCGCGCCGGCGCCCGGCTTGGCACCCTCGGCCCCGCCGTTGATCTGCGCGATCGAGGTCCAGCCCTCGCCGACGACCTTGAAGTCACCGGCTCCGCCCTTGCCGAACTCCTTGCCCAGGTCCTTGCCGAAGCCCTTGCCGAACTCCTTCTCCAGCTCCTTGCCGAGGTCCTTGTCGTTCTTGCCCTCGGGGCTCTTCAGCTTGTCGGCCTCGGTCACCTTCGCGCCCTTGGGCGGGGTGAAGTCGAAGGTGCTCGCGGCCGGCTTGGCGAAGTCGACCTTGGTGAAGCCCGCGTCGACCACGGCCTTGCCGCCCGCGCTCGGCAGCAGCGTGAACTTCAGCGGCGTGCCCGTCTCGGCGTCGACCGCCACCCGGATCTCGCCGACCGTGGAGCCGGTCTGCTTGGGCTTGATGAGCAGTTGGTACGCATCCCGGCCGGCCACCTGCGCGGAGCCGTCGACGGTCACCGAGGTGTCCTTCTCGGCCATCTTCAGCGCCTGCTCGGCGAACTCCTTGGGCGTGGTCGGCAGGGACTCGGGCATCTTCTGCCGCTTGCCGGGCTGCTTGCCGCCGTCCTTGCCCGCTTCCTTGGGCGCCTTCGCGTGGAACGCCTCGTTCGAGGCGCTGTCGTACGCCCAGACCTCGTCGCCGTTGTGGATCAGGCTGTACTCGGCGGCGTCGTCCAGGAGCGAGACCTTCTGCCGGTCGGGGCCATCGGCCGCAATGCGCACCGTGTGCGTCCCGGAGGCGAGCTGCATCAGCTTGGCCTGCGGGTCGGCGCCCGAGCCGCCTTCGCCGCCGCCCTTGGCGCCGCCGAGGCTTCCGGCCAGGCCGTCGAGGGACGGCAGCCCCAGGTCCGTACTGATCTTGACCGTGCCGGACAACTGCTGGGTGTCCGAGGCGGCCATCTTCTCGATGAGCTGCTGCGCGGTGATCTTCGGCAGGTCCGGGTCCCCCGCGCTCGCCAGGGCCGGAACGAGACCGATGGTCGCCGCGGCCACCCCCGCCACCGCGACCGGGACGACGTAACGCGCGGCCTTGCGGCGGCGCACGGGGCCGGTCTCGTCGGTGCTGGTGTTCTGTGCCGTGCCGTTCGGTGCCATGTGTGCCCTACCTCCGTGGTTGGCGGCCCTCTGCACTCGTCCCACCCTGCGCCGCCATTCTCGCCCTTATTGGCCAGGTGTGGTGAGGTCAATCTGACCAAAATGGCGCACACAATGCGTCAGCCCAGGGCAGCAACCTCATCTACACCCACGGGATGACAGGAACCACCCGCTTCTCCACCGGCAGAGGGGGGCGAGGACAGGTGGTTCCTACAACGACCCTTGTAGTCGCTGGTCAGCGTTGGATGAAGACGTAATCGGCCTGATAGGGCACCCCTGAGAGGGATCCCAGGGTGCAGCTCCCTGCCGGGGCGACTCCACCCACCGTGTTCAGCCGCAGAATCTCCGTCGTACGGGAGAAGAGGCCGCCGGGCCTGCCCGATGGCCTGCCCGCCAGGTCCAGTTCGGGGATGTTCCCCTCGCCGTTGGGGCTCCTGCTGATCAGCGTGCCGACGACCTTGCTGTGGTCCCTGGCGACCCACTGCGGGGTGCCGGAGTTCGGGGCGACGAAGGAGTGCGCGATGTTCCCGCCGAGCACGGCCCGTACGTCGCGCTGCTGGAAGGAGGTCGTCCCGTCCGCGGCCTTCTTGCACTCGTAGATCTGCTCGCCGCGGACGACCGGGGCCTGGAAGTTCTCCGGCGCACGGCCGAAGTCGAAGGAGTTCGTGACCTTGTGCAGCTGGCCGCGCACCGCGCCGCCCGGGAACTGCCGGGTGTGCAGGTTGGCGTAGAAGCTCGTCGGGTTCGCCTTCAGGGCTTCCAGTACGGCACGGTCCTTGACCCGTACAGAGCCGGAAGCAGTGCCTCCGGAAGCGCCGCGTCCGGAAGCGCCACGTCCGGATCCGCCGTGTCCGGATCCGCCGTGTCCGGATCCGCCCCGGCCGAGCTGCTCCGTGAAGTCGACCTTGATCCCGCCGTTGACCCCGCGGTCGCCCCGATGGATGTGGAGCGCGGACGGACGGTCGATGCCCCGCCACTTCACCGCGAAGGAGACGACGTCACCCCTGACCTTCACGAACTCCAGCGCAACCCCGTCCCGGTCACCGACGGCCGGCCCGCCGGGGGTCGGGACCTCGTTGGCCCCGTTGAGGCTGGCGGCGAAGAAGGAGGCTCCCCCGGCGTCGCCGAGATCCCCGGCCCGCACGGCGCCGCCCTCGTTGAGGCCGTGCGTGCCCCCGTGCGCCGCCCCCGATCCCCCGTCGGCGAAAGCCGGGAACACCGCCAGGGCGACCCCCGCCGCCGCGGCGACAGCGGTCGTTCCGACAATGACGGCCTTCAGGCGCTTCGTCATGATTGCTCCCCGTACCGGAGCCAACGCCCCCTGCGTCAGCTTCTGGGCAGGGGTACGGAGTGGATCCGATTCTGGACTCAATCCAAAGATGTGACCTGCGTCACACGACGGTCGGCGGGTCAGCCCGCCCGGTGCACCACCGCGTCGCACAGCTCCGCCAGCGCCGACTTCGCGTAGCAGTCCGGCAGCGGGGCGAGGGTGGCCCTGGCCTCTTCCGCGTACCGCACGGTGTCGCGCCGTGCCTGCTCAAGGGCGGGGTGGGCGCGCAGCCTGCGCAGCACCTCGGTCAGCTCCGCCTCGCCCGACAGGTCGCCGTCGAGCATCGCGCACAGCTCGATGTCCTCCGGCCGCCCCTCCGCCTCGGCCATCGCGCGCAGGTGCAGCACCGGCAGCGTCGGGATGCCCTCGCGCAGGTCGGTGCCGGGCGTCTTGCCCGACTCGTGGCTGTCGCTGGCGATGTCGAGGACGTCGTCGGCGAGCTGGAAGGCGGTGCCCAGGCGCTCGCCGTACTGCGTGAGGATGTCGACGACGCCCTCGTCGGCGCCGGAGATCATCGCGCCGAGATGGCAGGAGATGGCGACGAGCGAGCCGGTCTTGCCGGACATGACGTCCAGGTAGTGGTCGATCGGGTCGCGCCCGTCGCGCGGCCCCGCGGTCTCCAGGATCTGACCCGTGACCAGGCGTTCGAACGCCCCCGCCTGGACCCGTACGGCCTCGGGACCCAGGTCCGCAAGGATGTGCGAGGCGCGTGCGAAAAGGAAGTCCCCGGTGAGCACGGCGACCGAGTTGCCCCAGCGCGAATTCGCGCTCGGCACCCCGCGCCGTACGTCCGCCTCGTCCATCACGTCGTCGTGGTACAGCGTCGCCAGATGGGTCAGCTCCACGACCACCGCGGAGGGCACGACACCCGGCGCGTACGGATCGCCGAACTGCGAGGACAGCATCACAAGGAGCGGCCGGAAACGCTTGCCACCTGCGCGTACGAGGTGCTGCGCGGCCTCCGTGATGAAGGGGACCTCACTCTTGGTCGCGTCGAGCAGTCCCTCCTCGACGGCTGCCAGTCCGGTCTGGACATCGGTCTCAAGAGCCTGGTCCCGCACGCTCAGTCCGAACGGCCCGACGACGGTCACGAGGGTTACTCCTGTCTGCTGACGATCAAACGGATTGTCGATCTGTCGCTGGCATCACTCAACAAGTCAGCCTATCCCGTCGACTTTCGATCACCGCGACCCCCGCCCCGGCAGCGGCCTCCGGCCGGCCTCCGATCGGTCACTCCCCATGAGCACCACCCGAAACACACCGGTATGTTCGTGATGAGCTGATACGAGCAGGAGTAAGCCCTTTGTCTCATATGGAGCCCAACCCTCAGCCCGACGGGTCCCCCGATTCCGGTGTGGCAACCGGATCCAGGGACTCCGCGCAGCCTCCGCCCGGCGACGACACCGCGTTCTTCGGCCAGCCCATGGGTCTGATGACCCTGTCGGGGCTGGAGGTGTGGGAGCGGTTCTCGTTCCTGGGCATGCAGGCGATCCTGGTGCTCTACTTCGCGGCCACGGTCGCCGACGGCGGCATGGGGATGGACGCGGGCAACGCGGCCTCCCTGGGCGCCGCGTACGGCACGCTCGTCTACCTGGTCTCGGTGGCCGGCGGCTGGCTCGCCGACCGCATCCTCGGCTCGTACCGGGCCGTGCTCTACGGCGGTGTCCTCATCGCCTGCGGCCACTACGCGATGGCCGTGCCCACCGACGTCTTCACCTGGACCGGCCTCGGTCTGATCAGCGCGGGCACCGGCCTGCTCAAGCCCAACGTCGCCAACATGGTCGGCAAGCTCTACAAGACCGCCGACGAGCGCCGGGACGCCGGATTCGCCCTCTACTACATGGGCATCAACATCGGCGCCTTCCTCGGCCCGCTGGTCACCGGCTGGCTCGCCGACCACAAGGGCTGGCACTGGGGCTTCTCGGCCGCCGCGATCGGCATGACGCTCGGCCTGATCCAGTACGTCCTGGGCCGCCGCCACCTGGCCGGGCGCAAGAACCGCGCGGAGTTCGCGCTGCCGCCGGAGAAGATGCGCCGCACCGCATGGGCGATCGTCGCCGGACTGGTCGTGGTGGCCGCCGTGTGCACGCTGCTCGCGCTGGCCGGCTGGCTGACCATGGACCGCTTCGTCGACGTACTGACGCTGATCTCGGTGATCGCGCCGGTCGTCTACTTCGCGGTGATGTTCAGCAGTCCCCGGGTGACCGCACCCGAGCGCGCGCACCTGCGGCCGTACGTCGTGCTGTTCCTGGCCTCGGTCGCCTTCAACTTCATCCTGTTCCAGGCGTACTCGACGATGATGCTGCTCGCGTCGACGAACACCGAGACGCACATCCTGGGCTTCGACTTCCCGGTCAGCTGGTACGCGTCCGCGCTGGGCGCCTTCGAGGTGCTGCTCGCACCCGTCGTCGCCGCCCTGTGGGTGCGGATGGGCAAGCGGCAGCCGCACGCGTCCAACAAGATCGCGATCGGCGTGGTCCTGGGTGGTCTGTCGTTCCTGCTGATGGCGCTGCCCACCTCCGGGCACACCGGTGACACGTACAAGATGGCCGCCTGGTGGATCGTCGGCTCGTACCTGCTGCTCGGGCTCGGCGACATCCTGCTCCAGACGTCGGGCATGTCCGCCACCACCAAGCTGGCACCGAAGGCCTTCGCCAGCCAGACCATGGCCCTCTGGTTCCTGTCCCTCGCCCTCGCCAACGGCATCCAGGCGCAGACCGTGAAGCTCTACGGAGAGCTCTCCCACCCCGTGTACTTCGGCGTCAACGGCGCCGTCGCGGTCGCGGCGGGTCTCGCCGTCATCGCCGCCGCCCCCTGGCTCAAGCGCACCATGCACCCCGTTCACTGAGCCCGTTCCCCGAGCCCGTTCCCCGGGCTTCACCGAGGTGACTTCCCCCATGCAGATACGCACCGCATTCCCGTACGTGACGACCTGCGAGGACATGACGATTCCGCTCCCGGACGGCACGCGCCTGTACGCGCGGATCTGGCGGCCGGTGACCGACGAGCCGGTCCCCGCGCTCCTCGAATACCTCCCGTACCGGCTGAGCGACTGGACCGCGCCCCGGGACCAGCAGCGCCACCCCTGGTACGCGGGCCACGGCTACGCCTCGGTGCGGGTGGACGTGCGCGGGCACGGCAACAGCGAGGGCATGCCGGGCGACGAGTACGACGCGCAGGAGCTCGCCGACGGCGTCGCGGTCGTCAACTGGCTGGCCGAGCAGCCCTGGTGCACCGGCAGGGTCGGCATGTTCGGGATCTCCTGGGGCGGCTTCAACTCCCTCCAGATCGCGGCACTGGCGCCCGAGCCGCTCAAGGCGATCGTCACCGTCTGCTCGGCGGACGACCGCTATGACAACGACGTGCACTACATGGGTGGTTCCCTGCTCGCCGTGGACATGCACGCGTGGGCGGCGACGATGCTCGCCTTCGTGTGCAGGCCGCCGGACCCGGCGCAGGTCGGCGACGGGTGGAAGGACATGTGGCTGAAGCGGCTGGACGCCGTGGAACCGTTGATCCACACCTGGCTGGCGCACCAGACCCGCGACGACTACTGGCGGCACGGCAGCGTCTGCGAGGACTACGCGGCGATCGACGCGGCGGTCCTGGCGGTCGGCGGCTGGCACGACCCCTACCGGGACACCGTCCTGCGGCTGGTCGAGCACCTGGACCCGGCGAAGGTACGGGGGCTGATCGGCCCGTGGTCGCACCAGTATCCGGACCGGGGGCTTCCGCCGGGCCCGGCGATCGGCTTCCTCCAGGAGACCCTGCGCTGGTGGGACGAGCACCTCAAGGAGGAGCCGACGGGCGTCATGGACGAGCCCCTGCTCCGCTCCTGGATCAGCGAGTCGCATCCGCCCGCGACGACCTACCCCCGGCTGCCGGGGCGCTGGGTCGGCGACACCACATGGCCTTCGCGGCTGGTCGACCCGGTGTCGTACGGGCTCCAGGGCGCGCCGGTCGTCGTCGACTCGCCCCTGCACACAGGGCTGGACGCGGGCCGGTTCTTCCCGTTCGGGAACGACTCGGACCTGCCGCCGGACCAGCGGGACGAGGACGCCAAGTCGGCGAGCTTCGACTTCCCGGTGACGCAGGCGCCCATCGAGATCCTGGGCCGGGCCAAGGTCCGTCTCCGCCTGACCATGGACGCGCCGAAGGGGCAGGCGATCGCACGGCTCTGCGACGTGGCGCCGGACGGGTCGTCGACGCTGGTCACCCGGGGCGTCCTCAACCTCTCGGCGCGCCACGGCCGCGACCGGGCCGACGCGTGGCCGCCGGGCGGATGCGAGGACGTCGAGTTCGAGCTGAACGGCGTCGGGCACACCTTCCCGCCCGGCCACCGCGTCCGGCTCGCCGTCTCGTCCGCGTACTGGCCGTGGATCTGGCCGCAGGCGGAGTCCGCGGGCTTCGTCCTCGATCCGGCGGGGTCGTCGCTGGAACTGCCGGTGCGGGCGCACACGGAGGATCCGGGGATCGTGTTCGAGGCGCCGGAACAGTCGGCCCCGCTGGACGTGAAGTACCCCGCCGACCCCGATCAGCGGCCCGAGCGTCTGGTCGTGCGGGACGTGGCCGAGGGCGAGTGGAAGCTGGAGGTCGACCCGCGCTACGGCGGTACGCGGATCTACCCGGACGGGCTCGAATTCACCGAGGACGCCCTGGAGACGTACACGATCAACGAACGGGACCCGCTGTCCGCGCACACCCGGTCGGACTGGACGATCCGGCTGCGCCGCCCCGAGAGGGACTGGGACACGAAGATCACGACCCGTTCCGAGATCACCTGCGACGCGGCGGACTTCCTCACGTACAACGAGGTGACCTGCAAGGAAGGCGACGAGGTCGTCTTCCACCGGGTGTGGGAACGCAGGATTCCACGAGTGGCGGGCTAGCTGGCGGAGGCGGGCCGACCGCGCGAGGGGGCGAGCCAGCCGCGCGAGGGGCGAGAGATTCGCGCGAGGGGGCGAGAGATTCGCTCAGCCCCCGCCGCCCTGCGTCGCGGCCTTCTCCCCCGCGATCGCGCTGTGCACCGCCTTCGTCGTCCATTCGCGGCGGCCGAAGTCCCGCATCTGCGCGCGCACCTGACGTGCCGCGTTCCCCCGGAAGTGCTTGTTCGCCAGGTCGGTGGCCCACAGGAACGCCGCCAGGAGCTGGTCGCGGTGGTCGGGGAAGCCGGCCTTCGCGGCGCTCTGCAGACGGTGCTGGAGCGGAGCGGACCAGTCCGTTCCGGCTGCCGGGTGGCGGACCACCGGGAACAGCCCCATGACCCGCTTCGACTCCCGCCGCAGCGCGCCCCGTTCGACCAGCCGGTCCAGGTACTGCCCCGTCACTTCGCGCCGGGCGCGCCGTACGAAGGTGGAAGTACGGATTCCGCCGTGCCGCCCCTTCCCCGGCCCCGGCAACCCCGCCAGTACCTGCACGGCCACCGGGTCCGCCGTCGGCCCGGACGTCAGGGCGGGCGGCGGAACCGGGGTGCGGATCTGCACCCGCCCCCGGTCCTGCTCGATGCAGCCCGCCAGTTCGAGTTCCGTGAGTACGGCACCGGCGACGCCGTACTCGACGTAGCTGACTTTGACGCGCATGCCGCCCCGCTCGGGCTGCAGCCCGAGCAGGAGGAGTTCCTCCGGCAGCGACAGGTGCGGCAGGGGTGACATCAGAGCATCAGCCTCCAGCAGTCGACTGCGGTCAGGATGCCCCGAGGCGGGCGCTTCAGACGCGCTTCAGACCCCGCGGGTCGGCCCGGGGACAGCCCGCGGGTCGGCCCGGGGACACCCCGCGGGTCGGCCACGCATCAGCCTGCGAGTCGGCCCGCTGCCACGATCCGGCCCGTGACCTCGCCAAGACCGACCTTCGTGCCGTCAGGCCCCGGCGCCCACGCCGTCAGCGTGACCTCGTCGCCGTCCTCCAGGAACGTCCGCTTGCCCGAGGGGAGTTCCAGCGGCTCGCTGCCGTTCCAGGTGAGTTCCAGGAGCGAGCCGCGCTGCCCGGCCTCCGCGCCGCTCACCGTGCCCGATCCGTACAGGTCGCCGGTCCGCAGCGAAGCGCCGTTGACCGTCATGTGGGCCAGCATCTGCGCCGCCGACCAGTACATCGTCGAGAACGGCGGCTCGGAGACGACCGTGCCGTTGATCGTCACGGAGATGCGGAGGTCGAAGCCGCCGGGCTCCTCCTCGTCCTCGTCGTCCAGGTACGGAAGCACCGGGAAGTCGCGCTCCGGCAGGGCGACCCGGGCCGCCTCCAGTGCCTCCAGCGGCGTCACCCACGCCGACACCGACGTGGTGAAGGACTTGCCGAGGAAAGGGCCCAGCGGCACGTACTCCCAGGCCTGGACGTCGCGCGCCGACCAGTCGTTGAGCAGCGAGAGGCCGAAGACGTGGTCGCGGAAGTCGGCCAGCGGGACGGGCCTGCCCAGCTCCGAAGGCGTGCCGACGACGAAGCCGACCTCGGCCTCGATGTCGAGCTTCACCGAAGGCCCGAAGACCGGGGCCGCGTCCGCCGGGGCCTTGCGCTGACCGGCGGGACGCACCACGTCCGTACCGGAGACGACGACGGTGCCGGACCTGCCGTGGTAACCGATCGGCAGGTGCTTCCAGTTGGGGGTGAGCGCGTCACCGTCCGGGCGGAAGATCCTGCCGACGTTCGTCGCGTGGTGCTCGCTCGCGTAGAAGTCGACGTAGTCGGCGACCTCGTACGGAAGGTGCAGCGTGACGGCGCCGAGCGGGTGCAGCAGCGGCTCTATGTCCTCGCGGTGCGCAGGGCTGGTGACCCATGCGGTGAGCGCGCGGCGCACGTCGCGCCAGGCGGTGCGGCCCGCCGAGAGCAGCGGGTTCAGCGAGGGCTGCGCCAGGAGTTGGGCGTACGGGGAGCCGAGCGCCAGCGCGGCAGCACCCGCGTCCAGCACATGGCCGCCGATACGGACTCCGACGCGGCGCCGCTCGGGTGCGTCCGCGGTGGAGAACACGCCGTACGGGAGGTTGTGCGGGCCGAAGGGGTCACCTTCGGCGACGTCGAGCGGGGACTGCTCGGGCATGGGTGCTGCCTCGCTTTCCAGGTCGTTGGAACACACGTTACGTGGGGGAGGCCAGGGACGGCAGTGGCTAAAGAGTTCGTAATGTCCGGAAAGACCTGTGTGGAAGCGGCAATTCCGGCTTAGCGTCCTTGAGGGCAGAGCAAGGCAGGACTGGGAGCGGAACTGGGAACGGGTGGGGTTTTCCAGGCTTCCAGAGGTCGGACGCGTCCGGAAAGTCCTAGGGGGGACTTGTGCGGGGACTTCTACGCGGAACGGTACGGGGATCGGTACGGGAATCGGGCGGGAGGGGCAGCACACCGGGGGCGGGCGGCGCCCCGGGGGCCGACGGCAGCACCCCGAGGAGCGGTGGCGGGACGCCGGTGGCCGGCCGGGACACGGCCGGAAGCAGCCGCCTCACATCGGGGACCGGCCGCGGTACGCCCCGGTTCGGCCGTGGCACGCCGAGGATCATGGCGGACCGGAGCGTTCCGGCCTTGATCGTGAAGTTCGGGAACTACCCGCTGCACCACGGCGGCGTCGGCGCGATCCGCAGCCTGGGCCGGCTCGGCATCCCCATGTACGCGATCACCGAGGACCGGTGGACCCCGGCCGCGCTCTCCCGCCATCTGGAGCGGGCGTACGTCTGGCCCACCACCGGCACCGAGGACCCCGGCCGCCTCGTGGCGGGCCTGCTGCGTGTCGGCCGTCTGATCGGCCGCCCGACCGTCCTCGTCCCCACCGACGAGGAGGCCGCCGTCCTGATCGCGGAGCACCAGGACGCGCTCGCCGGGCCCTTCCTCTTCCCGCGCACCGAGGGCGAGTTGCCCCGCCGGCTCGCCAGCAAGCAGGGCCTGCACGAGCTGTGCACGGAGCACGGGGTGGCGACCCCGCAGGCCGCGTTCCCGCACTCGTACACGGATGTCGAGGCCTTCGCCGCACAGGCGGCCTTCCCGGTCGTCGCCAAGAACCGGGAGGCGTTCGTACGCCGCCACCGCCCCGCCGTACGCGGCACCACGCGCATCGAGGGCCCGGACCAGCTCCTCGCACTGGCCCGCGGCTGGGGCGACGAACCGGGCGTGATCCTCCAGGAGTACCTGCCGCGCGAGCAGGCCGAGGACTGGATCGTGCACGCCTACTTCGACGCGCACAGCGAGCCGCGGGCGATGTTCACCGGCGTGAAGGTGCGGTCCTGGCCGCCGCACGCGGGCATGACGGCGTGCGCGTACGTCGTCGACAATCCGGAACTCGCCGCCCTGGCCGGTCAGTTCATCAAGCGGATCGGGTTCAGTGGAATCGTCGACCTCGATCTGCGCTACGACCGGCGCGACGGGCAGTACAAGCTGCTCGACTTCAACCCCCGGATGGGCGCCCAGTTCCGCCTCTTCGAGAACGAGGCGGGCGTGGACGTCGTACGGGCGCAGCATCTGGACCTGACAGGGCGCGCGGTCCCGGAGGGGGAACAGCGCGCCGGCCACCGCTACGTGGTCGAGAACATCGACCTCCCCGCCCTCCTCGCCTACCGCCGCAGCGGCTACACGACGCCGCACGCGCCCGCGCGGGCGGACTCCACCGAACTGGCGTGGTTCGCGGCGGACGACATGCGGCCCGCGCTGATGATGCTGGCGCGGATGGTGCGGCCCGGGGCACGGCACCTGTACGAGATGTACGGGGCGCGGCGGGAAGGCAGGTAGGTCCCGGGAGGGACCTGTGGGGCGCCATGTTCATGTTTCACCCTGGGGAGGGGAACTTCAGTGATTCTTCCGGCAGTTGTCATCGGAGCCGGGCCGTACGGCCTGTCCACCGCCGCCCATCTGCGGGCGCGCGGCATCCCGGTCCGGGTCTTCGGCGATCCGATGGTGGCCTGGCGCACCCGCATGCCTGCGGGGATGCTGCTCAAATCGACCCCCGCGGCCTCGAACATCGACGCGCCGCAGCCCGGGCACGACCTGGTCGACTTCTGCGCGGAGGCGGGGATACGGCGCTACGAGTCGGACTGGGACCTGATCCCGGTGGAGGACTTCGCCGCGTACGGGCAGTGGTTCGCCGACCGGCTCGTCCCGGAGCTGGAGCAGGTACGGGTCGTCTCGGTCGACCGCGACAAGGACGGCACCTTCTCCCTCAAGCTGGACTCCGGCGAACAGTTCAGGGCGCGGGCGGTCGTCGTGGCGACCGGCCTGTCGGGCCTGGCCAGGATGGGGCGCGAGCTGGTGGCGGCCGTCCCGGACGGCCCCTCCCCGACCGGCCCCGTCTCGCACGCGGCCCAGCACCGCGACCTCTCCGTCTTCGCGGGCAAGGACGTGGTCGTGGTCGGCGCGGGCCAGTCGGCGCTCGAAAACGCCGTTCTGATGGCGGAGGCGGGTGCGTCGTCGGTACGCATCGTGGCGCGGCGGCGCGGCGCGGTGGCCTTCGGGGACTCCCCGGACCGGCAGCCGCGGCTGCGCCCCGAGTCCCCCTTCGGCAGGGCCTGGTCCCTCTACGGCCTCAGCTATCACGCGTCGTACGTGCGCCAACTCCCCGCGCCCGTACGCCACTACCTGGTCCGGCGGGTGCTCGGACCGCTCGGCGCGTGGTGGCTGCGGGACCGCTTCACGGGGCGGGTCCAGGTGACGGACGGGCGCCGCGTCGTCCGGGCCCGGGTGGAGGACGGCCGCCCCACCCTCACCCTCGGCGGGCGCGAAGGCCCCTCCGCGGAACTGGCGGCCGACCACGTCATGGCCGCGACCGGCTACCGGGTCGACGTCACGTCGATGCCCTTCCTGGGCGACGGGATCCGCACGGCCCTCACCACGACCCGCGGCGCCCCGGTCCTGGACGCGGGCTACGGCTCCTCCGTCCCCGGCCTCCACTTCACCGGCCTCCCCTCGGCGTCCTCCTTCGGCCCGGTGATGCGCTTCGTGTGCGGCACGGAGTACGCGTCACCGAGGGTGGCGGGGGCGGTGGCCCGGCTGGGGTAGCCGGGGGAGCCCTCCCCCCGGGCCTCGGCCGGTTGTCGCGTGCGGGTACGTCGTGGCTGGTCGCGCAGTTCCCCGCGCCCCTGACTGTCGGCCCCTCCAGCCCGTCCGGCGTGTGAGGACGCGCGGCGCAGCCGTGCACCGGGCGCAGCCCGGGAGGCCCGCCCCCACCGGCGCCGGCCCTGGCCCGCCTAGCCCTCCGGCGGCGGCTCCATCCCCCAGTCCGCCTCCGGCTCCGCGTCCCAGTCCCACTCGGGCTCCGAAGCCGCCCGCCCCCGGGCCGGCACGGAAGCCGAAGCCGCCGCCCGAGCCGGGGCACGCACCGGGGCCGGTGCCGGGGCGGCCGGAACCGGGGCTGCCGGAACCGGTGCCGGGGCGGCCGGGGCAGCCCCACCCACCCCCGCCAGGACCTCCAGCACGCCCTCCCCGTAGGTGGCCAGCTTCTTCTCCCCCAGCCCCCCGATCGCTCCCAGCTCCGCCATCGACCCCGGCCGCACCGTGGCGATCTCCTGCAGCGTCGCGTTGTGGAAGATCACGTACGGCGGCACTCCCTGCTCCTTCGCGAGCGCGGTCCGCCAGGCCCGCAGTGCCTCGAACACCGGCGCCGCCTCCGCCGGCAGGTCAGCCACCGCAGCCGCCGCCTTCGCCTTGCGCTCGCCGCGCTCCGCCCGCGCCACGGCGACCCGCTTGGGCTCCTTCCGCAGCCGGACCTCGCGCTCTCCGCCCAGTACCGTCCCGCTCGCGTCGGTCAGCACCAGCGTCCCGTACTCGCCCTCCACGGCCAGCAGCCCCTGCGCGAGCAACTGCCGCACCACGCCCCGCCATTCGGCCTCGGCGAAATCCTGCCCGATGCCGAAGACGGACAGCTGGTCGTGGTCGAACTGGATGACCTTCGCCGACTTCTTCCCGAGCAGGATGTCGATGATCTGGCCCGCCCCGAACTTCTGCCTGCGCTCCTTCTTCAGCCGCCACACCGTCGACAGCACCTTCTGCGCGGGCACCGTTCCGTCGAGGGTCTCCGGCGGGTTCAGGCAGGTGTCGCAGTTCCCGCACTTCTCGGGCGCACCCTCCTGCCCGAAGTACGCGAGGAGCTGGCCGCGGCGGCAGTCGGCCGTCTCGCAGAGCGCCAGCATCGCGTCCAGGTGGGAGGCCGCCCGCCGCTGGAAGGCCTCGTCGCCCTCGCCGCTCTGGATCATCTTCCGCTGCTGCACGACGTCCTGGAGTCCGTACGCCATCCAGGCCGTCGACGGTGCCCCGTCACGCCCGGCGCGCCCGGTCTCCTGGTAGTACCCCTCCACCGACTTCGGCAGATCCAGATGCGCCACAAACCGAACGTCCGGCTTGTCGATGCCCATCCCGAAGGCGATGGTCGCGACCACGACCAGGCCCTCCTCGCGCAGGAACCGTGCCTGGTTGCGCGCCCGCGTCCCTCCGTCGAGCCCCGCGTGGTACGGCACGGCCTCGATGCCCTGCTTGCACAGGAACTCCGCGGTGGCGTCCACCGACTTCCGCGACAGGCAGTAGACGATGCCCGCGTCGCCCGCGTGCTCCTCCTTGAGGAAGGCGAGCAGCTGCTTCTTCGGGTCGACCTTCGGCACGATCCGGTACTGGATGTTCGGCCGGTCGAAGCTGGCGACGAAGTGCCGGGCGTCCGGCATGCCGAGCCGCTCGGTGATCTCCTTGTGCGTGGCGGCCGTGGCCGTCGCGGTCAGAGCGATCCGGGGGACGTCCGGCCAGCGCTCGCCCAGCACCGACAGGGCCAGGTAATCCGGCCTGAAGTCGTGGCCCCAGGAGGCCACGCAGTGCGCCTCGTCGACCGCGAAGACGGAGATCTTGCCCCGCGACAGCAGCCCCAGCGTCGAGTCGAGCCGCAGCCGCTCCGGTGCCAGGTACAGGAGGTCGATCTCGCCCGCCAGGAACTCCGCCTCGACCGTCCGCCGCTCGTCGAAGTCCTGCGTGGAGTTCATGAACCCGGCGCGCACGCCGAGCGCCCGCAGCGCGTCCACCTGGTCCTGCATCAATGCGATCAGCGGCGAGATCACCACCCCCACACCGGGCCTGACCAGGGACGGAATCTGATAGCAGAGCGACTTTCCGCCACCGGTCGGCATGAGGACGACCGCATCTCCGCCGCCCACCACCTGCTCGATGATCTCCGCCTGCTCGCCGCGGAACGCGTCGTACCCGAAGATCCGGTGCAGCGTGCGCAGCGCATCACTCTCCGCGCCGCCCGCAACCGTCTCCGCATCGGCCGTACCGACCGTCCCGTCCACGTCCACCACTCCGCTCGTCCCGTCCATCGCGCTGTCCCCCCGTATCCGATCTGCACCCTCCCACCACGGTAGGGGTACGCACTGACAACCCGGACCCAAGGCCGCCGCCCGGCGCCCCTCGTG
>NZ_JBSGZD010000109.1:0-23315 GCF_053610825.1 Streptomyces sp. NPDC054863
GGTCCCAGCCGCGCTTGTCACCGCTGATCAGGCACGAAGCCGGTGATCAGTGATTAGGCGGGAACGATGTTCTCCGCCTGCGGGCCCTTCTGGCCCTGCGTGACGTCGAAGTTCACCTTCTGGCCTTCCTGGAGCTCACGGAAGCCGGAGGTGGCGATGTTCGAGTAGTGGGCGAAGACGTCGGCGCCGCCGCCGTCCTGCTCAATGAAGCCGAAGCCCTTTTCCGAGTTGAACCACTTCACGGTGCCAGTAGCCATGTCAAATCTCCTTCGGGGTAAAAACCCGGGGAATACACACTGTGCGTATCCCACGTCGCGCGATGATGACCCCGTCCGGGAGAAAAGCACCGGAAATACAAAAGAAAAGTGCGCCCAACGGATCCGAATGTGACGAATCCGAGGAGAGCACTTGTAAGTCTTTTCGGGAACCACAACTGCAACTACGAATAACCGTAGCATGCCGCGAGCATTTCGGCACGGCGAGTATTCGAGCCCGCATCTCGTGGCGGAGTGCCGGGAGTGCAGGCCGGAATGTACCCACGTGATCAAGAAGGCAACCGTCCTCGGCACGACGACTTTGCCGACAGGCCGTCGGACGCGGCCGGCGGACGGGCCGAGGGGGCCGCCGGACGGGCCGAGGGGGCCGCCGGACGGACTGAAGGCGCAAGGGACTTCAGCCCGTCCGGCGTCGCGGACCAACCGGCGCCGCGGACCAGCCGGCGCTGCGGACCAGCCGGCGCTGCGGCCCGCCCGTCCGGCGCTGCGGACCAGCCGGCGTCGCGGCCCGCCCGGCATTGCGGACCAGCCGCGTCGGTCCAGCCGTGGTCGACCCGCTCCGCTCAGCCCAGCCGCGTCAGCTTCGCGCCGAAGCCCGGTTCGGCCAGTTCCGACTGGAGCGCCACCGGCGCCGAGACCTTCCCGGGGCCCGTCCCGACGGTCACCTCGCCGACCACGTCCCCCGCCTTGCCCGTGTGCGGCACCGCCTTGCCCGCCGCCGCGCCGAGCGCCAGGTCCACCTTCAGACCCGGCCAGCCCACCGCCTTGAGCTCCTTCGTCGCGACGACCGGCGTGTGTCCGCCGAGCCCGTCGTCCACGTACCCGACGACCTCGCCCTTCTTGACCACCACAGCCGAGGTGACGACCTCCTGCGCCTTCTTGATCAGCTTCAGACTGTCGAAGATCGCCTTGTCGAGCTTCTCGTTGAGGATCTTCCCGGTGGTCTGGTTCATCACCGAGCCGATGATCCGGCGCGGCTTGCCGTCGATGATCGTGCTCGCCGTGAACAGGAGATTGCCGCCCGCCGGGGTGGTCGAGCCCGTCTTGATGCCGTTCACACCCGGCTGGAGCAGGATCTTGTTGTTGTTGTAGATCTTGCCCGGCAGGCCCGGGATCTCGACCTCGGGCATGTCGACGATCTTGCGGAAGATGTCGTTCTCCATCACCGCGCGACCGAGCTTGATCTGGTCGACCGGGGTGCTCACGGTGCCCTTGTCGAACCCGCTGGAGTCGGTGTACTTGGTGTTGGTCATGCCGAGGTCCTTGGCGGCGGCGTTCATCTTCTCAAGGAACTTCTCCTCGGAACCCGCGTCCCAACGACCCAGCAGCCGCGCCACGTTGTTGCCCGACGGGATCATGAGCATCATCAGCATCTGGCGCTGCGTGTACTCCTGATCCTTCTTGATCTGCGCGGTCGACTCGTCGCCCTTCTTGCCGTCGTCCTCGGCCGCCTGGTCGACGGTGATCTTCGGGCCGGTCTCCTTGCCCGTGATCGGGTGGTCCTTGAGGATCACGTACGCCGTCATGGCCTTCGCCATGCTCGCGATCGGCGCGGGCTTCTGGGCGCCCTCGGTGCCCATGCTGCCGACGCCCTCGACCTCGATCGCCGACTGGCCCTCGCCGGGCCACGGCATCTCGGTCCTGCCACCCTCGAAGGTGTACGAGGGCGTCGCGCTCAGCGCCAGCTGCGTGTCCGGCAGCGGGCGCACGAACTGCACCACCGCGAAGACGACCAGCACCAGCAGGACCAGCGGCGTCCAGATCTTGAACCGGCGCACGGTCGTCCGTACCGGCGTCTCCGGCGGTGCGGGCTTGTTCGTGAGCTCGGCGAGCAGGTCGAGCGGGGGCTTCGGCGGCAGCGGCTGCTGCTTGGTCCGCTCGGCCTCGGGGAGGCCGGAACCGGCCGCTGCGGCAGGCGCCGGCTGCGGCCCGGCGGCCCACGCGGGCCGACCCTGCTGAGCGGGCTGGGCACCGGACTGGGCCTCGGACCGGCCGGGCTTCCGGGGCGGGCCGGACGGCCGTACGCCGTCGGGCTTCAGCGGTACGAAGGTGCTGGTCCGCTCGGTGTCCGACTCGGGCCGGTCGGCCTTGGAACCGGCCGATTTCTTGGGCTGCTCGGCTCCCTTGGACTCCTTGGACTCCTTGGACGGCAGTTTCAGCATCGCCGTCGGCTGGTCGGTCCGAGGCGCCGAACGCGGCATGGACCTGAAGACGGCGGTGGCCTGATCCACACCCTTGCCGTCGTCGGAGCCGTCGGAGCCGTCGGCCTCGCTGGGCTCGTCGCCCTCGCCGGACTCGCCGGACCCGTCCGAGTCGTCGTCGGCGGCGGCGTCGCTGGAGGCGTCGGCGTCCGCCGCCTCGTCCGGGGCCTTCGCGGCGCCCGTCGCCGCAGCAGCCGCACTCCCCGGCCCGTCGGAGCCGTCGGAGCCTTCCGAGTCGTCGGCGGGCTCGTCCAGGCCCTGCGCGTCGCCCTTCGGGGCAGCCGGAGTCCCGTCGGAATCGTCGGCGGAAACGGACTTGTCGTCCGAGTCGGACTCGTCGGAGGCGTCAGGGGCGCCGACGGGCTCGTCCGGGCTCGTTGCGTCGCCCTTCGCCGCGGCCGGAGCCTCGGCGCCGTCCGCGGGAACGGGCTCGTCGTCCGAGTCGGACGAGTCGGGCTCGTCGTCCGTGGCCTCTTCGGAGTCGGAGTCGTCGGAGGAACGGCCCTTCCCGCCACCGTCCGCGCCCGCCGCACCCGCCACCGTCTCCGGCGCGGCCTTTGCGTCGGTGTCGGCACCGGATTCCGCTTCCGCGTTCGCATTCGCGTCCGTTGCCGCGGCCGCGTCGGGCTCCTCCTCCGTCGCCACCCAGGCCGCCACCGCCGCACGCAGCCGTGAGTCCTCCGCCACCGGGGCGTCGTCGGTCGCCTCTTCCGGCTCGGGTTCAGTCTCGGGTTCCGACTCGGGCTCGGGTTCCGGTTCCGGCTTCTCGGACGCGGGTTCCGCATCCGCTTCCGCGTGCGTGTCCGCAGCGGGTTCCTCTTCGGGCTCCGTGTCGGCCGATTCGTGCATGACCTCTTCGGATTCGGCGTCCTCTGCCGCCGGTTCCGGCTCCGCGACCGACGCCGCCGCTTCCTGCGTCCTCTCGCGGAATACCGCGAGACGGGGATCGCTCTCGCGACTCGCCGTCTCCCCCGACGACTTCCGCTGCTCCGACTTGCCGGGGGACTCGCCCGCCACCGATGCCTCCTCAACGCAAAAAAGGTCGTAGCGGGGGACTCCCCCGCCTGTCCGATCCATGGACCAGTGTCCCGCTACGGGACCCGCACCCACGTGCTAGACGAGAACGACATACCTACTGGTTCCCGTAGAAAGCACCCAGGCGCTCTCGACAGATGAATGTGAGAGGGGTCACCCTGTCACTCATCCACGCGGGGAGGCATGGATGGGCAGGAGCCGCAGAACAATTCCGGAGGAGCTTCTGTTGCTCGCTCTGGACCCGGCAACGGGTACCACAGCGCAGCCGCAGTCGCTCGACCTCGGCCTGGCCGGGGCACAGCTAGTGGAGCTGGCTCTGGCAGGACGGATAGCCCCTGACGGGGATCGTATCGCCGTGGTGATGCCACGGCCGACCGGAGATCCGACACTGGACTCCGCACTGGAACTGCTGCGCCGACGCGGCAGCCCGGTTCGGGCGGTCCACTGGATTGGCGGGCCCCGACTGGGGCTGCGCCAGATCTATCTCGCGCACCTGGAGCGGTGCGGCATGGTGCATGCCGTATCGGGTCAGATGTGCGGGGTACTGCCGACGACTCGCTACCAGGCGACCGACACGGCAATCAGCCGGGACATCCGTGCCCGGCTGGACAGTGCGATCCGCACCGGCGTACCGCCGGATCCGCGGACCGCGGCGCTCGCCGCGCTGGCCCACGCAGTCGGGCTCGGCAAGCACCTGTATCCCGGCAACGAGGGCCGGTCGTCCAGGTCCCGTCTCCGGGACCTGATTCGGCACGACCCCATGGGCGGACTCGTGGCACACGCCGTGATGGACGTCCAGAACGGCGTGGCCGCTCAGCCGCGCCGTGCAGCACCCGGCCCATCCGCAGCTCCGGGCACCCCGGGCGGCGGCGGTGGCGGGGTACGCCAGTCCGCATCGGCATCCGTGTCCGCGCAGCCGCACCGCGGCAGCATGGCCCGGGCCGCAGCGCACTGACCCAACGAGGAACCCGTACGACCAGCACCATCAGCACACCCCAGCACCATCAGCACGAGCACGACCAGCACGAGTGAGCCGCCGCGCCGACGTCCCCAAAGACCCGGTTCGGGAGCCGCAACAATCGCGCGGGGCAGTGGACCGGCCGTCCGGACGAGGGCCGGGCCACCGCCCCGCGCGTCACTCGTGCACCAGTTACTCGTACGTCTTCACGAAGCGACCGCGCCCGTACGGATGCGTACCCGTCGCACCACCCTGTGTGGCCATTCGCCAGCGCGGCCGGGCCAGTTGGTGGCACTCTGCTGAAAAGTAGACAAGCGCAGCACGCAGCCGGAGGTGCAGTTCCCGTGGCGTCCCCCAACATCAATCCCACCGTCAGGCGACGCCGATTGGGCCAGGAGCTGCGTCGGCTCCGCGAGACCAAGGGCCTCACCGCCGAGGGCGTGGCCGAGAAGCTGCTGGTCTCGCAGTCCAAGATCAGCCGGCTGGAGAACGGCCGCCGCAGCATCAGTCCGCGTGACGTCCGAGACCTGTGCGGGGTGTACGAGGTGGAGGATCCGCGGGTCGTCGAGTCGCTGATGCAAATGGCCAAGGACTCGCGCCAGCAGGGCTGGTGGCACGCCTTCGGCGACATCCCGTACAGCGTGTACATCGGCCTGGAGACCGACGCCGAGAGCCTGCGCGTGTACGAACCGCAGGTCGTGCCCGGACTGCTGCAGACCCCGCAGTACGCGGAGGCGGTCATCTCCGGCGCCCTGCCCGAGAGCACTCCCGAGGAGTGGGCGAAGCGCGTCGGCGTCCGGCTGCGCCGGCAGGAACGAATCACCACGGCCCCCGCGGCGCTGCGGCTGTGGGCGGTGGTCGACGAGGCGGCGCTGCGGAGGATGGTCGGTGACCGGCACCTGATGCTGGCGCAACTGGAGCATCTCCAGGCGCTGGCCCGGCTGCCCCACGTCACGGTGCAGGTGCTGCCGTTCAAGGCGGGCGCGCACACGGGTCTCAGCGGGCACTACGCGATCCTGGAGTTCCCTGAGACGACCGACTCCAGCGTGGTCTACATCGAGGGCGTGACGAGCGACCTCTATCTGGAGAAGACCGCCGACGTGCAGAAGTACACGGTGATGTACGAACACCTGCGGGCGAAGGCGCTGAGCGCGGAGGAGTCGCAGGAGTACATCGACGACATCGCGAAGGGGTACGCCGCGACCTAGAGACGACCTGGAGCGGCGACCCGGGCGACCCGCCCCGGCGACCTGCCTCGGGGTCGCGCACAGTACACCGTCCCGCTGGAGCAGTGGAAGACCCACCAGGTATATGCCATCCGGTCGAGTGAACACACCCTGTGCACAAGGGAGTTCCGGCGTAGCGTCGATCACGCCAAGCAAGACCGTTGGCACCTCACAGTGAACGACGAACGACTGGTGGAGGCTGAACGAACATGGCAATTCTCAAGGGCGCGACGGCCGAGTGGACGAAGTCCTCGTACTCCGGTGGCAACGGGGCGTGCGTGGAGGTGAAGTCCCCTGCGGTTCAGGCCATTGACGTACGGGACTCGAAGGCCCCCGAAGGTCCTTCGATCTCCTTCGCCCCCGGCGTGTGGACGTCGTTCATCTCCGAGGTCGGCCAGGGGTCCCTCAACCGCGGTTAAGCCCCACGCTGCACCGCGAAGAGCACGACGCATGTGAGCCCTCTCGACTGGTCCGCCGTCCTGGCCGAGGGGGCTCCTCGCACAGCATCTCCCTTTCCTCACACCCGAGCTGGTCGACTCACCCGAGCTGGTCGACTCACCCGAGCTGGTCGACTCACCTGAGTTGGTCGACGTACCGGTCCGTCCCCACGACCGTCGGTACGAACGGCGCCACCAGCTCCACCCGCCCGAGCCCCGCCCCGGCGACCGCCTCCCCGAGCCCGCCGAAGCGCTCCTCCCACCGCTCGCGCGGGTCCTCCTCCAGGAACCACAGCAGGGTCAGCCGGGTGTCGACGCCCTCGACCTGCTTGACGTACGTCATCCGGTCCCCGGGCAGCGGTGTCGGCCGGAAGACGGTGACCATGGCCTCGGCCGAACCCTTCAGCCGCTCCGGCAGGTGCTCGTCGCGCAGCCACTCCAGCAACTCCCGCCGCTGCCCGGCGTCCTGGGCGTCGACGACCTCCAGCACGAGCCCCTGGTAGGGGTGGTCGAGGGCGTGGAAGTCGCGCGGCCCTAAATCCCCGTCCCGGTAGACCGTCGCCTCGTGGTCCTGGAAGGCGGTGAAGACGTGGGTACGGGCCTGGTGGACGCGGTGGTCGCGGTTGAGGCGCTTGTTGATGGCGACGGTCCACTTCATGTGGTCGTCGTAGCGGCCCTCGGTGATCCAGTACGTGGTGAGGTAGCACCCGGCGGTGACGGGGTCCGCGACCGCCGACTCGGCGGGTCGGCGCAGGAGTTGGAGGTCGCGGGTGGCGACCCAACGGCGTCCCGCGTACATCCAGGGCATCGCCATCGCGCCCGCCATGAAGTGGTCGTCCTCGTACCAGCGGTTGTACGCGTACTCCTGGCCCGGGTGCGGCTCCACCATGGTGATCAGCGCGTGGCCGGGGCGCACCCCGTAAGGACCGACCGCCGCCAGTTCCGCGTACGTCTCGCTCCGGGTCTCCTCGCTCATCCCTGCCCCTTCCAAGTGGCCTGTGACAGACCTACTCTGACGGGCCGTCAGGAATTCGGCCAGAGTCCGGAGGCAACCAGGTGAGCAGCAGTCACAGCAATCGCGGCGATCTCCTCGGGGGAAAGACCGTCGTCGTGTCCGGCGTCGGCGCGGGACTCGGCCACCAGGTCGCCGCCGCCGTGGTCCGCGACGGCGGCAACGCGGTGCTCGGCGCCCGCACCGAGGGCCGTCTCGCCAAGTCCGCCGCCGAGATCGACCCGGACGGCGGGCACACGGCCTGGCTGCCCACCGACATCACCGACGAGCGCAGCTGTGCCCGCCTCGCGGCGCACGCGGTGCAGCGCTTCGGCCGGATCGACGCGGTCGTCCACGTCGCCGCGTACGACACCTCTTTCGGCGGTCTGGAGTCCGCCGACTTCACCGAGTGGCAGCGGGTCCTGGACGTCAATCTGCTGGGCACCCTGCGGATGACCCGGGCCTGTCTGCCCGCCCTGAAGGAGCGCGGCGGCTCTGTCGTGATCATCGGAACCCAGTCGGCGGTGGCGGCTCCCACCGAGGTGGAGCAGGCGGCGTACGCGGCGTCCAAGGGGGCGCTGACCTCGGCGTCGTACTCCCTCGCCCGCGAGTTGGGGCCGCACCGGATCAGGGTCAACACGGTCCTTCCGGGGTGGATGTGGGGTCCGCCGGTGCAGGGGTACGTGGCGTACGCGGCCCAGTCGGAGGGCGTGCCGGAGGCGGAGGTGCTGGCGCGGCTGACGTCACGGATGGCACTGCCGGAACTGGCGACGGACGGGGATGTCGCGGACGCGGTCGTCTTCTTCGCGTCGGACCGGGCACGGGCGATCACCGGGCAGCAGTTGCTGGTGAACGCGGGGGAACTGATGCGGTGAGGAGGCCTTGCGGAGGCAGGGGTGCGGCCTCGGGGTGAGCGGCGTCGAGGGCGGGGCGGCGTCGAGGGCGGGGCGGCGTCGGGGGGCCGCCCCCTTGCCCACCCGTCCCGCCCCCCCGGGGGGCGGCCCCGCTGCCCAAGGGAGCTAGGGGAGACCGTCAGGGGCGCGAGGAACTGCGCGACCAGCCACGACGCACCCGCGCGAAGACCACCCGCCGGACGCGACGCACCCGCGCGAACACCACCCGCCCGCAGGATTCACCCCCGGGGATACCGTGCCAGCCAGCCCGGCGCGCTGGCCGTGGGTCCGTGCAGGGCCGGGCCCTGGGTCATCTCCATCGCGAAGTCGTCGGCGAGCTGGAGGACGGTGGGCCGGCCCTCCAGTTCCGCGAGCCACCCCGGCGGCAGCGCCGTCTCGCCGTGCATCGCGCCCAGCAGCGCCCCGCACAGTGCGCCGGTGGTGGCGGACGCCCCGCCGTGGTTGACGGCGAGCCGCAGCCCGTGCCGGACGTCCTCGCCGACGAGCGCGCAGTACACGGCGACCGCGAGGGCCCCTTCGGGCGTCCGTCCGTCCCCGAGCGCCTCCACCCGCTCGGCTGCCGGCATGCCCTGCCGTACGCCGCCGAGCGCCGCCTGGAGCGCGTCGGTGACGCTCTGGTGGCCGGGACGGGCGGCGAGCTGGGCCAGCGCCCGCTGCACCGAACCGTCGAGGCTCTCGCCCCTGGCGAGACCGTGCACGACGACGGCGAGCGCGCCCGAGGCGAGGCAGGAGGAGGGGTGGCCGTGGGTCTGGGCGGCGCATTCGACGGCGAGCTGGAAGACGAGCTGCGGCTCCCAGCCGACGAGCAGCCCGAAGGGGGCCGAGCGGACGACGGCCCCGGGGTCGGTGGCGTCCGGGTTCCTGGGGTGTTCGAGGGTGCCCATGCCGGGGTCGCGGAGGCCGCTGAGGCTGGCCCTGCTGGGCGATCTCCTGGCGTACAGCCATTCCTCGCGCGCCAGCCAGCCGTCTTCGGCACGGCGTTCGTCGGGGCCCCAGTCGTGCTGGGTGGCGGCCCATCGCAGGTAGGCGCGGTGCACGTCGGTGGGCGGGTGCCAGGCGCCGGTGTCCCGGCGGACCTGGGCGCGTATCAGGCCGTCGACGGTGAACAGGGTGAGCTGGGTGGCGGCGGTGACGGTGCCGCGTCCGGCCCCCTGTGCGGTGCCGGGCACGGAGCCTCCTGGCACGGGCAGCAGGTCGAGGACTCCGGCGGGCCCGTGGGCCTCGCGTATCGCTGCGAGCGGGAGGGCGTCGACGGCGGCACCGAGGGTGTCGCCGATCGCCCCGCCCAGCAGGGCGCCGCGCACCCGGCTGCGGAAGTCCTGCTGCTCGGCGCGGCCCCAGACGCCGGTCGCGGCGGCGGTGGCGGCTGTACTGCTGCTCATGGCGCGCCACAGTAGTTGATCGGCTTGCGGCTTTTCAGGTCCAGAAAAGCCGCAAGCCGGTCAGTTCCGTGCAGTTGGGTGTGTGAGGTTGGCCCGCCGGATCAGTCGCTGATCGGGATCTGCCCGTTCGCCGGAGCGGCCTGCTCCGGGACCCCGGCCCCGGTGCCGGTCCCAGCCCCGGTCCCTGCCCCGGTCCTTGCCCCGGTGTCCTGGGCGCCCTTCTGTGCGATCCCCTTCAGCAGGGCGGCCAGGTCGACTCCGGTCGTGGAGCTGAGGAGTTCCATGCCCTGGGCGACGTTGTCGGTGACCGTGCGGGAGAGCTGCGAGGCGCCGTCCGTGGAGATCACCGTCATCTTGCCGATGGCGCTGAGCGGCTCGGACGCCTTGGCGACGACCTGCGGCAGTGCCTCGACCAGCATCTGGATGACGGCCGCGTCCCCGTACTGGGCGAACGCGTCGGCCTTCTTCTGCATGGCCTCGGCCTCCGCCGCACCCTTCGCGGCGATCGCGGCGGCCTCGGACTCGCCCTCGATGCGTACGGCCGCTGCGAGCGCGGCACGGTGCAGCTTCTCGCCCTCGCCGGTGAGGCGGGACCGCTCGGCGTCCGCCTCGGCCTGCTTGACCAGCGCCACCTTCCGCGCCTCGGCCTCCTGCTCGGCCTGGTAGCGGGCGGCGTCGGCGGGCTTGCGGACCTTGGTGTCGAGCTCGCGGTCGGTCAGGGCGGCCTGCCGCTGGGCGACCTTCTCCTGCTCGGAGAGGACTTCCTGCTGACGCGCCGCCTCGGCGAGCGGTCCGGCCGCGTTGGCCTTGGCCGCGGCGGCTTCCGTCTCGACCCGGATCTCGGCCTGCTTGAGGTAGTACGTCCGCTCCGCGACCGCGATCTCCTCGGCCGCCTTGAGCCTGGCCTGCTCCGAGGCCCGCTTGGCGATGGCCTCGGCGATGTCGGCCTCCTGGCGGGCGCGGGCGGCCTCGGGCCGGCCCAGGTCCTCCAGGTAGGAGCCCTCGGTGGTGATGTCGTGGATCTGGAACGCGTCGAGGACCAGTCCCTGCCCGGAGAGGCTGGCCTCGGCCTCCTCCGCGACCTGACCCGCGAACGCGGCCCGGTCCCGGATGATGTCCTCGACCGACATCCGGCCGACGATGGCGCGCAGCGCGCCGGACAGCACTTCCTGGGTGAAGCCGACGATGGAGCCCTGCTGCTGCAGGAAGCGCTGCGAGGCGGCCCGGATGGCGTCCTCGTTGCCGCCGACCTTGACGATGGCGACGCCTTCGAGGTTGGCCTTGACCCCGCGCAGGGTGACCGCACCGCGCACGGCGATCGGGATCTGCCGGCTGGACAGGTCGAGCGTGGACTTCTGCTGGACGAACGGGACGACGAAGACGCCGCCGCCGACCACGACCTTCTGGCCGCTGTTGTCGGTGCTGATCCGGCCGGTGACCGGGTCGGTGGACTTCTTGCCGCGCCGCCCGGTGATGATGAACGCCTCGCTGGGCCCCGCGACCTTGTAGCGCGAGACGACGACGAGGGCGAGCAGGACGAGGAGTACGACGACTCCGACGACCGCGATGACGACTGGACTCATGGGTGTTCCCCCGATGTGGGTGGTGCGTTACGTAAAGAGCAAGGGGCGACCGTCGGCGCTCAAGGCCTGGCCTTCGGCGCTCACGGCACGACCGTCGGCGTGCGGGACGCGACCTTCAGCGCTCGACGGGGCGTACGGACAAGGACGTTGAGGAGAGGCTCGCCTCGACCCACACGTCCGCACCCCGCGCCACCGGTACCGCGCTCTTCGCCGCGTACTTCACCGGTTGTCCGCCGAGGTGGACGAGCACTTCGCCGTACCCCTCGGCGGGGATGGCCGTGACCACGGAGCCCGGGGTCCCGACGAGGTCCTCGCCGCGTGGTGTCGCGTCCGTCTGGTCCCGCATGAGTACCCGCGTGAACCTCAGGGTCAGCCAGGCCGCGACCAGCCCGGCGACGATGCCCACCCCCGTGGCGGCACCGGCGCCGAGCCCGGTCGTACCCAGCGTGATCGCCCCGCCGAAGCCGAGCATCGCCGTGAATCCGGCGACGACCGGCAGCGAGAGCAATCCGTCGAACAGCCCCGACAGTGCGGAGAATCCGCCGAACAGACCCTCCAGCAGCCCGTCGAAGATCAGCGCGAGGAGCAGCAGCACCAGTCCCGCGATGCCGAGACCGAGAAACATGGTCATGCCCGCCCCTTCCCCCGTGAACGCCGATCCACCGACTTCACCGACTTGCCTGAACCTTCGCACACGGCACTGACATTCGACATTGCCCGATCCCGGCAATCTTTACGCGTTCTTGATGCCGGACGGGCGGACAGCAAAGGGGCGCCGACGCACCAGCGACGACGCCCCTGCGTGCCCGTTCGGTTCCGGGTCAGTCCCCCAACACCGGGAGCAGTTCCGGAAGATGGCCGTCCGAGGCGTGGGCGGCGGCCATCCGCTCCTCGGGCACCTCGCCGTACAGCGTCGTACGCGGCCGGGAAGGCCGTCCGGCGGCGTCCGCGATGGCGATCAGGTCCTGGATGGAGCGGTACGAGCCGTAGCTCGATCCGGCCATCCGCGAAATGGTCTCCTCCATCAGCGTCCCGCCGAGGTCGTTCGCCCCCGAGCGCAGCATCTCCGCCGCGCCCTCGGCGCCCAGCTTCACCCAGCTCGTCTGGATGTTGGTGATGTGCGGGTGCAGGAGGAGCCGGGCCATGGCGGTGACGGCCCGGTTGTCGCGGACCGTCGGGCCGGGGCGCGCGATGCCCGCCAGGTAGACGGGTGCGTTGGTGTGGATGAACGGCAGCGTCACGAACTCCGTGAAACCGCGCGTCTCCTGCTGGATCCGCGCAAGCGTCCGCAGGTGCCCGAGCCAGTGCCGCGGCTGGTCCACGTGCCCGTACATCATCGTGGACGACGACCGCAGCCCCACCTCGTGGGCCGTCTTGACGACCTCGATCCACTCGGCGGTCGGCAGCTTCCCCTTCGTGAGGATCCACCGCACCTCGTCGTCGAGGATCTCGGCGGCCGTGCCCGGGATCGACCCGAGTCCGGCCTCCTTGGCGGCGGTCAGCCACTCCCTGAACGAAAGCCCGGTCCTGGTGGCCCCGTTGACGACCTCCATCGGCGAGAAGGCGTGCACGTGCATGTCCGGAACGCGCTCCCGCACCGCCCGCGCGATGTCGAAGTAGGCCGTGCCGGGCAGGTCCGGGTGGATGCCGCCCTGCATGCAGACCTCCACCGCGCCCACGTCCCACGCCTGCGCGGCGCGGTCGGCGACCTGGTCGAGGGAGAGGGTGTACGCGTCGGCGTCCGTACGGCGCTGGGCGAAGGCGCAGAAGCGGCAGCCGGTGTAGCAGACGTTGGTGAAGTTGATGTTCCTGGTGACGATGTACGTGACGTCGTCGCCGACCACGTCACGGCGCAGGGTGTCCGCGATCCGGCACAGCGCGTCGAGCGCGGGCCCGTCCGCGTGCAGCAGCGTCAGTGCCTGGGCGTCCGTCAGCTTGGTGGGGTCGTCGGCGGCCTGGGACAGCGCGGCCTTCACCTCGCCGTCGACGCGGCTGATGTCGCCGTTGATCTGGGAGGGCACCATGCCGGGTGCCGCCGCCTCGCGCAGCGCCTCCCAGTCGCCGTAGACGGCGTCGAAGTCGTTGCGCCGGTCGCCGGTGCGGCCCTCGGTGTCGATGGTGTGGTGCAGATCGGTGCGCCCGCTCGCGGTGAACGCCTCGTCCGGTTCCTGCCACGGCAGGCCCGTCGGCCGTACGTCCTCCTTCGCCATCCCCGTCTTTGGGTCGGCCAGCGCGGAGACGTGCGGGATCAGCCGGGGGTCGAGCCAGGGCTCGCCGCGCTGGATGAACTCCGGGTAGATGGTGAGCCGTTCACGCAGCGCGAAGCCCGAATCGGCGGTCCGCGCGGCCAGCTGGTCGATGTGCGGCCAGGGGCGCTCGGGGTTCACGTGGTCGGGGGTCAGCGGCGACACCCCGCCCCAGTCGTCGATGCCCGCGCCGATGATCAGCGCGTACTCGTCGTCGACGAGGTTCGGCGGCGCCTGGATGCGGGCGCCCGGGCCGAGGATGTGCCGGGCGACGGCGATGGTCGCGGCCAGCTCCTCCAGCTCCGCGTCCGGCATCCTGCCCATCGCGGTGTCGGGCTTGGCCCGGAAGTTCTGGACGATGACTTCTTGGATGCCGTGGTACGCCCGCGCCGTCTTGCGCAGTGCGAAGAGGGAGTCGGCGCGCTCCTCGAAGTTCTCGCCGATGCCGATCAGGATGCCGGTGGTGAAGGGGACGTTGGAGCGCCCCGCGTCCTGAAGGGCGCGCAGCCGTACGGCGGGCTCCTTGTCGGGCGATCCGTGGTGCGGGCCGCCGGGCTCGCTCCACAGCCGGGTCGCCGTCGTCTCCAGCATCATGCCCATCGAGGGCGCGACGGGCTTGAGCCGCTGGAGCTCGGTCCAGGTCATGACCCCGGGGTTGAGGTGGGGCAGCAGCCCGGTCTCCTCCAGCACCCGGATCGCCATGGCCCGTACGTACGCCAGGGTGTCGTCGTACCCCTCGGCCTCCAGCCACTCACGCGCCTCGGGCCACCGGTCCTCGGGCCGGTCGCCGAGCGTGAACAGGGCTTCCTTGCAGCCCATTTCCGCCCCGGCACGGGCGATGTCGAGGACCTCGTCCGGCGACAGGAACATCCCGTGCCCGGCCCGGCGCAGCTTGCCGGGGACGGTGACGAAGGTGCAGTAGTGGCACTTGTCGCGGCACAGCCGGGTCAGCGGGATGAAGACCTTCTTGGAGTACGTGATGACGCCGGGCCGCCCCACGGCCTCAAGTCCCGCGTCCCGTACGCGCGCTGCGGAGGCGCACAGATCGGTGAGGTTCGCGCCGCGCGCCTGGAGGAGCACGGCGGCCTCGGTGACGTCGAGGGCGACACCGTCACGGGCCCGTTTGAGGGCCCGGCGCATGGCGTTCTCCGTCGGACCTTGGCTGGTGGGCTGCGCTGCGGAGCTGGTCATCCCCCGAGGATACGTTCGATGGGCACGTGACGTTCGGGGTGCGGGGGCGTTAGACGCAGCACACCCCCGACTCCACAGGAGCCCTGTCATGTTGCGTCGTTTCGCGGCCGTCACCCTCCCGCTGCTCGCCGTTCTGGGCACGGCGGCGCCCGCCCAGGCCGTGCCTTCCGGCGGCGGGGACCACCTCACCCTCACCGTGACCGACTCGGGCTCCCCCGGGACGGACGGCACGTACGAGCTGTACTGCCACCCGACGGGCGGCACCCACCCCGACGCCTCGCGTGCCTGCGACAGGCTCGACGAGGTGACGGTGTGGGGCAGGGACCCGTTCGCGCCGGTGCCGCCGGACGCGATCTGCACGGACCAGTACGGCGGCCCGGCGCGGGCCCGGGTCACCGGGGTGTGGGCGGGGCGGCCGGTGGATGCGTCGTACCGGCGGACCGACGGGTGTGAGATCTCGCGTTGGGACGCGATGCGGCCGTTCCTGCCGGTGACGAGCTCCGGGATGCCGCTCGTGTATCGGGACGCGCTGCCGGTGTGAGGGTGCGGGTCGAGGGTGGCTGGTCGCCCGGTTCCCCGCGCCCCTGACGCGGCTCGTCAGAGGTAGGTCGCGTATGCGTCCAGGGTGCGGAGGACCTCTGCCTCGCCCGCCGGTGGCAGTTGCAGCACCACTTCTTCGATGCCGAGTCCCGCGTAGTGCTCCAGCTTGCCGGGGCTCGGCAGGACCGCGTACGGCACCACTTGCAGTTGCTTGGGGTCGCGGCCGGCCGCCTCCCACACCTCCCGCAGCACCGGGATCGACTCCCCGAGACCGCGCCCGCCGATCGGCATCCACCCGTCCGCGTACGCGGCGATGTCCGCGAAGAGCTTCGGCCCGGCGGCTCCGCCGACCAGGACGCGCGGTGCTCCGCCGCCCGGCTTCGGATGTGCCTCACTCGCCCGTACGGACCCGAACTCGCCCTCGTACGCGGCGGGTTCGGCGCTCCAGAGCGCGCGCATCAGCCCCATCCGGTCCCGCCCGAGGTCCCGGCGCGTGCGCCACTCCACACCGTGGTCGGCCGCCTCCTCCTTGTTCCACCCGAAGCCGAGCCCGAGCGTGAACCGCCCGCCGGAGAGGTGGTCGAGCGTCGCCACCTGTTTGGCGAGGTCGATCGGGTCGTGCTGTGCGATCAGGGTGATCCCGGTGCCGAGCCCCAGCCGCTGCGTCACCGCCGAAGCCTGCCCCAGCGCCACGAACGGGTCGAGCGTCCGCCCGTACTCGCGCGGCAGCGCCCCGCCCGCCGGGTAGGCGGTCTCCCGGCCGACCGGGATGTGCGTGTGCTCGGGCAGGTAAAGACCGGCGAAGCCGCGCCGCTCCAGCTCCTGTGCGATCCGTACCGGCGTGATCGTCTCGTCGGTCAGGAAGATCGTGGCCGAGATCCGCATGCAAACTCCTTCGTCGGGAACCTGGTAGCCGCCACACGCTACGGCGTACGGTGCCGAAAGCCGAGAGTCCGAGTGGACCCGGCCCTCACGGGGAAGGGCGCATCACCATGCGCATGAACATCAGGACCACCACCACATTCCTCCTGGCGGGCACCCTCTTCCTGGGCGCGCCCGCTCTGTCGCTGTCCTCGGCCGCAGCCGCCCCCCGCGCCACGACGACTGCCGTCGTCACATCCGGGCAGGCACAGACACAGCCACAACCACAGACACAAACGCAGTCGCAGGCATCCAAGGCCCAGGTGGCCGATTCCAGGCCCAAGCCCAAGAAGAAGAAAAAGAAGAAGTCGAAGGGCATCGGCCTGATCATCGGCCTCGTGCTCGGCCTCGTCGCGCTGATCGTCGTGGTGCTCGTCATCCTCTATCTGGTGCGCCGCAACCGCCGCGCCACCTGAGCCTGCCACCCTCGTCCCCCATGACGGAGCCGCAGGAGCACACCACCAGACGCGCCCTGTTCACGGCGGGCGCGGCAGCAGCCCTCACCCTCACCTCGGTGAGCTTCGCCCGGGCCGCGGACGGCGACGACAAGGACCCCCTGACCCGCACCGTCCGCGGCACGCTCCCTCCCGGCGCCCCCGACTTCGTCCATCTCCCCGTCGAAGTCCCGCGCGGGATCCGGCAGTTGCACGTCTCGTACTCCTACGAGCGCCCGCCCGCCCCTCCGGGCACCCTGGGCAACGCCCTCGACATCGGCGTCTTCGACGAGCGCGGCACCGCACTGGGCGGCCGTGGATTCCGGGGCTGGTCGGGCGGCGCCCGCAGCGAGTTCTTCCTGCGCGGCGACGACGCGACCCCGGGCTATCTGCCGGGCCCGGTCCGCCCCGGCACCTGGCACATCGCACTGGCCCCGTACACGGTGGCCCCGCAGGGCCTCCCGTACGAAGTCACCATCACGCTCACCCCCGGGCCGACCGCACCCACACCCCGCCCGGTGTATCCGCCCGCGCGTGCGGCGGGCCGGGGGCGGTCCTGGTACCGGGGCGACTGCCACCTGCACTCCGTCCACTCGGACGGCAGACGCACCCCGGCCGAGATCGCCGCCCTCGCCCGCGCCGCGGGGCTGGACTTCCTCACCACCACCGAGCACAACACCCCTTCCTCGCACGCCCGTTGGGAGGGCCTGTGGGGCGACGACCTGCTGATCCTCACCGGCGAGGAGCTGACCACCCGCAACGGTCACGTGCTCGCCGTCGGCACGGATCCCGGCACCCACACGGACTGGCGCTACCGGGCCAGGGACAACAGGTTCGGCCGGTTCGCGCGGGAGATCCGCCGGGCGGGCGGCCTGGTGGTCCCGGCGCATCCGCATGCCAACTGCCTTGGCTGCGGCTGGCAGTTCGGGTTCGCGGAGGCGGACGCGGTGGAGGTGTGGAACGGCCCGTACACCCCGGACGACGAGGTGTCCCTGCAGTCCTGGGACAAGTCCCTCGTCCAGCAGGCCCGTTGGACTCCGGCGATGGGCAACAGCGACGCGCACCGCGACCCCGACAGGATCGGCCACCCGCAGACCGTGGTCCTGGCCGACGCGCTGTCCCGCGACGCGATCCTCGCCGGAATCCGCGCGGGCCGTTCCTACGTGGCGGAGTCGTCCGCCCTCTCCCTCACCCTGACCGCCGCCGACGCCCGGGGCCGCACCGCCACCCTGGGCGGGCGCCTCTCGGCGCCGGCCGACTCCGCCGTCACCGTGCGCCTGGCGGTGTCGGGCGCGGCCCCGGGCTGCACGACCCACCTCGTCACCGACCAGGGCACCGTACGCACCGGACCCGCCACCGGTGTCGAGTGGTCGACCAGCCCTTCGTACGCCGCCTACGTCCGTGCGGAGGTCCGCCACCCTGCGACCGTCCCGGGGCTCCCGGGCCCGCTGGCAGCCTTCACCAACCCGGTGTTCCTGCGGACGGCCGCATAGCGGGAGGGGTCAGCCCTCGACGACCAGCGCCGGGGTGTCCTTCCTCAGCACCTCGCCACGGAAGAACGCCGGGCTGCGGCGCTGCATCACCAGCATGATCACGAAGCCGACCAGCAGCAGTCCGACCCCGATCACGAACACCGAGCCGACGCCGAGGACTGACGAGCCGCTGCCGTACGCCGGGTCCCACATGTCGTACAGCGTCTTCGCGAAGACGGCGGCAAGCAGGACCCCGCCCAGGACCGGGAAGATCCCCTTGAAGAAGGCGTCGCGCACGGTCCTCGTCAGTTCGCGCCGGAAGTACCAGGCGCATGCGAACGAGGTGAGTGCGTAGTAGAAGCAGATCATGAGGCCGAGCGCGTAGATCGTGTCGACCAGGACGTGCTCGCTGACCAGGGTCATCACCGTGTAGAAGACACCGGTGGCGACGCCCGCCATGACCGTCGCGCGGCCGGGGCTCTTGAAGCGCGGGTGAACGCGGGCGTAGGAGGCGGGCAGGGCCTCGTACGCGGACATCGCGAGCACGGTCCGCGCGACCGGGATGAACGTGGTCTGGAGGCTCGCGGTCGCGGAGGCCAGGACGGCGACGAAGAGCAGGATGCCGAGGACGGGGCCCATCACGGGCCCGGCGAGGGCGGCGAAGACGTTGTCGGAGGTGTCGGGGTTTCCGAGCCCGAGCCCCTTCTCGCCCGATCCGACGGCCATCTGTGCGGCGACGGCGGTGGCCAGGTACGAGCCGACCAGCACGACCATCGCGATGAGGGCGGCCCGGCCGGGCGTCTTCTCGCTGCCGGTGGTCTCCTCGTTGGCGGTCAGGCAGGCGTCCCAGCCCCAGTACATGAAGATCGACAGGGAGAGCCCGGCGGTGAAGGCGGCGAAGGAGCCCACCGAGAAGGGGTTGAACCAGGACCAGGAGAAGTCGACGCCGCCCGCGAACCCGGGAGCGGCGCTGTCCGCCCTGCTGAACGCCATCACGACGAACAGCACGAGGACGACGAGCTGGAGGCCGACGAGGGCGTACTGCACGCCCTTGGTGGCCGTCATCCCCCGGTAGCTGACCAGCGTCGCGAGGGCGATGAGGGCGAGGCAGGTGAGGATGTGGACGGGTTTGTCGTCCGCGAGCCGGGCGACCTGGTCGCTGCCGGTGAACTCGCCCGCGAGGAGCCAGAAGTACGAGGTGGCGACGCCCGCCAGGTTGGACAGCACGATGATCGTGGCCACCACCAGACCCCAGCCGCACATCCAGCCCACCCGGGGGCCGAACGCCTTCACGGTCCAGGTGAAGGAGGTGCCGCAGTCCGGCATGACCTTGTTGAGCTCCCGGTAGGCGAAGGCCACGAGGAGCATCGGCAGGAACCCGGCGAGGAAGATCGCGGGCATCTGGAGGCCGACCTCGCCGGCGGTGGAGCCGAGGGTGGAAGTCAGGCAGTAGACGGGGGCGACGGTGGAGATGCCGATGACGGCGCTGCCGAGGAGGCCGACGGAGTTGCCGCCGAGGCCCTTGCTGCGCACGCCGTCGCCGGCAGGCTGTGGGAGAGCTGCCCCCTCGGGGACGCCCCTTACCGGGTCTCCGGCCTGCGGCTTCGTTTCCACCTGAGTCATGAACAGGACGTTAAGTCCTGCGGTTTCCACATCCGGAAGTCGAAAGTCCGTTACAAGATCCTTGAGTTGGAGGGGACAAACCCCTCAATGATCAAGGATCTACAGGCGAATGGGGAGCACACGCCTTGTGAATACCGAGAAAGGCGAGCTCTCTCTACTATGCGAAAACCGCAGGTCCGCCCGCTTTGTCCCAGTTCCAAATTTTCCCGCCCGTCCTCACCCTCCCTTCGCCCCTCACCCCCTTCGCCCCTCGCTCCCTCGCCCGCCTCGGCGCAGGGCCCCTCACCCCGGCCAGACCACCGCCTGCACCTCGCTGTACGCGTGCAGCGCGTACGAGCCCACGTCGCGCCCCACCCCGCTGCGCTTGAAGCCGCCGAAGGGCGCCTCCATGTTGCGGCCGATGGTGTTGATGCCGACGCCCCCCGCGCGGAGCCTGCGGGCGACGCGGAAGGCGCGGGCGACGTCGCCCGACCACACGTAGTCCAGCAACCCGTAGTCGCTGTCGTTGGCCAGCGCGATGCCCTCCTCCTCGTCGTCGAAGGGGACGACCACGACGACGGGCCCGAAGATCTCCTCGCGGACGATCCGCATGTCGTGGGTGCAGTCGGCGAAGAGGGTGGGCGCGGCGTAGAAGCCCCGCTCGATCGCCGGGCGCACTCCGCCCGCCACCAGCCTCGCCCCCTCCTTCTTCCCCAGCTCGACGTACGACTCGACGCGGTCGCGGTGCGCGGCGGAGATGAGCGGGCCGACGACGGTGCCGGGCGCGGTCGGATCGCCGATCTTCAGATACCCGATATAAGCAGCAAGCTTCTCCAACAGGGCCTGATACACGCCCCGTTGGACCACGGCCCGGGTCGGCGCCGTACAGATCTGCCCGCTGTAGAAGGAGAAGGTCGTCCCGATCCCCAGCACCGCCGAGTCCAGGTCCGCGTCGTCGAAGACGAGGGCTGCGCCCTTCCCGCCCAGTTCCATGAGCTGCCGCTTCATGGACCGGCCGCAGACCTCCGCGATGCGCTGCCCGACCTGCGTACTGCCGGTGAAGCTGACCATGTCGACGGACGGGGAGTCGACGGCCGCCTCGCCCACCCCCACCGCCGTGCCGTTGACGACATTGACGACACCGGGCGGAATGCCCGCCTCCATCAGCGCCTCGGCCATCTTGAACACGGACAGCGGGTCCTGCGGCGCGGGCTTCACGACCACCGTGTTGCCCATGGCGAGGGCGGGTGCGATCTTGCCCGCCGGGTTGGCCCAGGGGTTGTTGTACGAGGTGATGCAGGTGACGACCCCGACCGGCTGGCGCACTTCGAGCGCCCCGAAGACGCCCGCCTTCCCCATCGGTCCCGCCTCGTTGATCTGCGGCGGAATCGCGGTCTCCGTGGGCTCCGTCGCCCCTTTCGCGTACCGCCGGAAGCGCGCCTCGCCGACGGCGACCTGCATGCCGCGCGCGGTGCCGGTGGTGGCACCGGTCTCGGCCTGGGCGAGCCGCGCGTACGAGGCCGACTCGCGCCGGATGACGTCGGCCGCCCGGTCCAGGACGGCGGCCCGCTCCTCCGGTTTCGTACGGGACCAGGAGGCGAAGGCGGCACGGGCGGCGTCGGCGGCTTCGTGCACCTGGTCCGTGCTCGCCTCGGGCGCGAGACCGACGACCTCCTCGCTGGCGGGATTGATCACCTCATAGTGCCCGCCCGCAGGCGCGACCCACTCCCCCCCGATCAACAACCGCTGCGCCACGCCCACTTGACGGCTCCCTTCGTGACTCCCTGCACGGCTCACCTGGTGGCCACCGTCCTGGTGTCGCGCCCGGAACGCAGCACGGTCCCGGGTACCGCGCCCGTCACCCGGTCGTCCCGGATCGTCTCGACCCCGTTGACCCGGACGCTCACGATCCCGATCGCCTTCGAATCGAGCCGCGGGCTGTCCCCCGGCAGGTCGTGCACGAGCGTGGCGGGCCCCGCGTCGATCCGCTCGGGGTCGAAGAGCACCAGGTCCGCGTGGAACCCCTCCTCGATGCGCCCCCGCTCCCGCAGCCCGAAGAGCTGGGCGGGGTCGTCGGTCAGCATCTTCACGGCCTGTTCCACCGGCATCAGCTTCCGCCCGCGCAGGCAGTCGCCGAGGAAGCGGGTCGTGTACGGGGCTCCGCACATGCGGTCCAGATGGGCCCCGGCGTCGGACCCGCCCAGCATGACGTCCTCGTGCTCCCAGGTCTCGCGGCGCAGCGCCCAGGAGTCGGGGTCGTTGTCGGTGGGCATCGGCCACAGCACCGTCCGCAACTCGTCCTTCGCGCAGATCTCCACCAGACACCGGAAGGGGTCCTGACCACGCTCGGCGGCGATGTCGTTGACGACCCGGCCGCTCACGCCCGCCCGCCGGTTCTCCTCGCTGTACGTGTCCCCGATGACGTACCGCCCGAAGTCGGCGAGCCGCCGGAACACCCCGGCCTCCTTGGATTCCGCCCGGCGCAGCATCTCGGCCCGTACGTCGGGATCCCGGAGCTTCGCGATCCGTTCCGGCACGGGAAGGGAGAGGATCTCCCCCCACCCCGGGATGAGATTGAGCGCGCAGAAGGTTCCCAGCGACATGTTCATGGGGGTGAGGATCGGCATCGTCAGCGCGACGATCCGGCCGCCGGCCTTGCGGGCCCGCTCGCTGGGTAGGAGCTGGCGCGGCACGCGCTCGGGTACGGCGGAATCGATGGTCAGCACGTTCCAGTTGAGAGGCCGCCCGGCCGTCGCGCTCATCTCGACGAACAGCTCGATCTCGTCGTCCTCGAACTGATCGAGACAGCCCGCGACGATGGCTTCGATCTGAGTGCCCTCGTGCTCCCCCACCGCCTTGCTGAGCGCGAGCAGTTCCGCCGGGCGGGCGTGCCGCGAGGCGACCGGCTTGCCGTCGCCGTCGGAGTGCGTGGAGGACTGCGTGGTGGAGAACCCCCAGGCCCCCGCCTCCATCGCCCCCTTCAACAACCCGACAATCGCGTCGAGTTCAGCGGCGGTGGGCTGCCGGCCGGTCACGGCGTCCGCGCCCATCACGTACCGGCGCAGCGCACAATGCCCCACCATGAAACCGGCGTTGACGGCGATCCGCCCCTCCAGGGCGTCCAGATACTCGGCGAAGGACGACCAGGACCACTCCACCCCCTCCTCCAGCGCGGCCAGCGCCATCCCCTCGACCTTGGACATCATGCGACGCGTGTAGTCGGCGTCCTCGGGCCGGTCGGGGTGCAGCGGGGCGAGGGTGAAACCGCAGTTGCCGCCCGCGACGGTGGTCACCCCGTGGTTGAGGGAGGGAGTCGCATACGGGTCCCAGAACAGCTGGGCGTCGTAGTGGGTGTGCGGGTCGACGAAACCGGGCGCGAGAACGAGCCCGGTGGCGTCCTCCTCACTGCGGGCCCGCTCCTTCAGCGTCCCGGGAGCGGCGACGACAGCGATACGCCCGTCCCGGATGCCGACATCGGCAACCCGCGAGGGACCACCGGTGCCGTCCACGAGGGTCGCGTTACGGATGAGGTGGTCGAGCATGGGGGTCCTTTCGGGGGTGAGTACGTGGGGCTGGCGGGGGCACATCCGGCTTGCTTGCCTGGCAACTTCAGCCCGTCCGGACAACTTCAGCCCGACGGGGCGCTTTCAGCCCGTCCGGCGTTTGAGGACGCGCGGCGCAGCCGTGCACCGGGCGCAGCCCGGGACGCCTGCCCCCACCGGTGCGAGCCGTGAACCGCCTTTGCCCCGCGGCGAGCGGTTGAGGTGGAGGGGCGGGGAGGGGCCATCTCCGCGAAGCGGCCCACCGGCCCGCACGGTCCCCCGGGGAGGGTGGCGGGAGCGGGCGCAAGCCGGAGCGAGGGGGGCGGCTTCGCGCGGGGGCCGCCCCATGCCCACCCGTCCCGCCC
>NZ_JBSGZD010000110.1:0-7978 GCF_053610825.1 Streptomyces sp. NPDC054863
CTCCAGATCCGTACGCCTCAGCGGCACGGTCAGCCAGGCGCCGACGGCCGCCACCGAGACGAGGACCACGGCGGCCGACGGCAGCAGCCGCCTGGCCCGCCGCGAGAAGAAGTCGACGAGCTTGATGCGGCCGGTGGCGATCGCCTCGCGCACCAGGAGGCCGGTGATCAGGTAGCCGGAGATGACGAAGAAGACGTCCACGCCCACGAAGCCGCCCTGCGCGCCGGGTATCTGGGCGTGGAAGGCGAGGACCGCGAGCACGGCGACGGCGCGCAGCCCTTCGATGTCGGGCCGGAAGGCGGAGCGGTGCGGGCTGGGGCCCGACTCGGTGTTCCCGGGGTTCGACGGGGGTTCGGGCGGGGGAGCGTTCCGTCCGGGCGGCGCGGAAGCGCGCTCGTGGGACTGCCGTTGGCCGGGGGCCACGGGGGACGACATGGGGAGGACGCCTTTCAGGTCGGTCAACTCAGCCAGGGGAGCATCGGATTGACCCAGCCGGACGCCAGCAGGCCGGTCAGCAGCAGGAGGGCGGTGGCGGCCAGGGTCTCGGGCCAGCGGCGCGGCAGCATGCCGGCGCGGGAGAGCAGCAGCGGCCGGACGCGCGGGAGCAGCGCCCGGAGCCCTGCGGCCGGGGCGGTCCCCGGGTCGGTGTCCATGCGCCGGGAGGAAACCGGCCGGAGCTCCGCGAAGAGGTGCCGCATCAGCGGCACGTTGATCTGGCACTGCACCAGCAGGTAGAGGAGCAGGCCCCAGCTGGGTGCCCAGCCGTTGCGGGCCACGACCAGCACCAGACCCGCGACGGCCGCCGCGTGGGACAGCAGCAGCCAGCCCAGCGAGACGGCCACCACCCGGCGGGCCATGCCGCCCGAGGTCCCCGCGCCCCGGGCGCCGGTGGGCACCCAGTCGGCGCTGCGCCCCCGCAGCGTGTGCACGAAGGCCGTCGCGGCGGCCACGCTCGTCAGGACGTTCGCCCGGATCACCTCCACCCGCCAGCGGGTGCGGCTGACGCGGGGGAGCAGCACGTGCCAGAGCCACAGCGGCGCGAGCAGCGGCAGTACGTGCCAGGGCCGTACGTCGTCGGGGAACCAGAACATCATCACCAGCGGCGGCAACGGCGCGACGAAGGTGTTCACCGCCGTGGTCAGGTAGCCGACGATGCCTTCGGCGAAGCACAGCCGCATCCGCCAGGGCGCACCCATCCGCTTCAGTACGGGCGTGCTCAGCAGATGGAGGTTGCCCATCGCCCACCGGTACTGCTGGTTGACGAAGGAGGTCACCGACTCGGGCGAGGTGCCCTTGGCGACGAGCACCGGCACGTACAGGGTGCGGAACCCCTGGGCGTGGAGGGCGAGTCCGGTGTACAGGTCCTCGCTGTGGTCGAGGCGGGCGAAGCCGCCGGCCAGGTCGATGGCCTTCCGCCGGTAGACGGCGTTGCTGCCGCAGCAGATGGCGGCGTCGCTCACGTCCCGGGACGGCTGGATCCAGCGGAAGAACCACTCCTGGGCCGAGCCCGCGGCCCGCTGGATCCAGCTCATGGACCCGTCCGTGTCGAAGCACTGCGGGCTCTGCACGATGCCGACGGAGGGGTCGGCCAGGTAGGGGACGAGATGGCGGAGGAAGTCCGGCCGGGGGGCGAAGTCCGCGTCCAGGATCGCGATGACCTCGGCGCTGCTCAGGGTCAGGGCGTGGTTGAGGTTGCCGGCCTTCTTCAGATGTCCGCGGTCGGGGCGTACGACGTATTCGTAGTCGTACGAGGCGGCCAGCGCGGCGACCTCGGGCCGGTCCGCGTCGTCCAGGACCCAGACCGTCAGCGGGCCGGACCAGTCCAGTGCGGAGACAGCCCGGTAGGCGTTGGCCAGCACGGCGAGCGGTTCGCCGCAGGTGGGCAGGCAGAGGTCGACGCCCGGCGGCCGGGCCGGTTGCCAGGCGTGGACGAGGAGTTCGTGCGACCGCCGGGTGAGCCGGCGCGGGCGCAGGCTGTTGACGGAGGAGAGCACGAGCGCCACGACGTTGAGGCCGAGCACGCCGAGGAAGGCCCACAGGGCCGGGGTGCGCAGGGCGAAGGTGAACATGGTCGCCGCCGTGAACACGAAGGCGAGCGAGCTGCTGACCAGCACCCAGCGGTGCTGCGGCCCGAAGTACCAGTAGAGCTCTTCGTCGGTCGGAGGTTGCGGAAGATGATGAACAGTCATAAAGCCCCCCACGGCTGTGTATCTGCCTGTATCTGGAGGGCAGCCTATCGCCAAAGGTATAGACCAATCGAACGTCGAGGCGTCAATTCCCTTAATGAGACACAGAATTGGCGTGACTCAATTGGTCCAGACCTCTGACCGTCCCCATCCGACAGGGCCCGCCCTCCGGACCGGGGGAGGCGTGGGCCGCGCCCGGGTGAACAGTTGCGGAACACTCGCCCGGTGCGGCGGTGCCGCGCCCCTCACTTACCGCCGCGCCACCACGGCGCGGCTCGGGACGTGTCCCGCAGGGCGTTCGTCGCGCAGTGCACCTCGCCGCCCGCCAGGTGCGCCCACTTGAAGTTCTCCACCCAGTGCACGCGCACCCCCTGGCGGCGCAGCGCGCGCTCCGTCTCCGTACGGAACAGGTCCTCGCCGCCCACCCTCGGGCCGTGCGGGTCCGGGGCCGCGTAGTCCCGGGCCGTGAGGGACAGCCCGTTGGCGAGGCCGGGGGAGAAGGCGATGGACCGCTCCGCGGACACCGAGGGATCGAACCTGCCCGTCTCGTACAGCACCGGCACCCGCACCAACTCCCGCTCCTCCAGGCCGGTTTCCCGCAGCAGCGTCGCGAGCTGTTCGTCGATGTGCCGGGCGGCGACCTCGTTCCCGGCGAGGAACTTCGCGTCGCCGAGCACGGCGTCCACCGTCGGACGGTCCTCGGCGGTCGTCCCCTCGAAGAGCAGCCGGCCGCCCCCGCCCCGTTCGGACGCCTCGCGCAGCAGCCGCGCGGCCAGCCGGGGGTCGGACACCATCAGGGTCCAGCCGCGCGCGTTGTCGGCCCGCACGACGTGCACGGTCTCGTCGGTGTGCCCCACGAACAGCCAGGAGGTGTCGACCGCGATCGGCCGCTGCTGCCCCTGCGCGGTGAGCATCCGCACGAAAGAGGGGTCGGGCGCGCGCCGCGTACTCGTGCCGTAGACGATGCGGCCCTGCGGGTGGCCGGGATACGGGGGTACGGACTCGAAGTTCCCGGCGAAGTTCTGCAGGTCGTCCACGTGCGCCGGGCGGTCCCGGGTGAACTGCTGGACGACGCCGACACCAGGTCCGCGCAGCTCCCGGAACAGCAGCCGCGCCGAACGGCTCAGCGTGCTCGGCCCGAGCTTGCTCTGAGGCCAGAGCACCGGCGCGCGCAGCAGGATCCGCATGCGGTGGACCCCGCCGGGCACCGGCATGCTCACGGTTCCCGGCTCGACCGTGTCCTGGCGCCAGATGTCCCGCCACCACTGCGAAGTGCCGGGCGTGAACGTCAGCTTGTCGCGGGGCAGCCCGGCGCGCTCGGCCGCCCTGCGGAGCGAGTCGGCGAACGGCTTCCACCCGGTCGGCTTGTACCGCGCCCCGATCCAGTTCGGCACGATGCCGCTGCCAGGACCCGGCGCGGCGGCGAACACGGACTCGGCGCGCTGGAGGTCGTGCTGCACGAGCACGGGCGCGGCCTTCATCCGCACCCGGTCGGACGCGGTGCGCGTACCCGCCCCCTCGCCCTGCCGCACGGTGAGGACGACGTCCACTTCACCGTTCCAGCGCCGCGTGTCGCGCACCACGTCCCGCCCCTCGACGGCGAGCTCGACCCCGGCACGCAGTTCATCGGCGGTCAACCCGCCCTTGAGCGGCGTGAGCCGGCCGTCCCGCCGGACGAAGATCCGTACGTACGCAGACCCGGCCGGCGCGATCTCGACCCGGCCGGCCGCCTCGTCACCGACCCGCATCGGCCGCACCCGCAGCGGGGCGAGGTCCTTGGCGTCCTGCGCCCCGTTCACCTGCTCGTCGGCGGCGTCGTGACAGGCGGCGAGACGTGCGTCCACCGCGGGGTCGACGCGGTCCAGATCGCCCGGCGTGGTCCGGCAGCGACGGGCGTCGTCGTCCAGATTGGGCAGGAACACCGCACCCCGGCCCGGCCGCCACTGCTCCTCCCCGCTCTCGTCGGTGCCGCCGAGCAGGTCGACGCGCCCGTCCTGATCGACGTCAGCCCGCAGGTCGGGCGGAGAAGGCGGCGGGGCGACCCCCGAGACCGGAGAGGGCGCCACAGTGGCCGCCGCTCCGGCCAGCAGGGCGACGAACACGGCCGTTCCCGTGCGGGTGTGCGGAGAAGACATGACGCGTCCTTCCGGAAGAGGGAAAGAGGAAGAGACCTGCTGCACCTTTTCCAGGCTCGCGCCCCCGCACCGTGCATACGTCGTCCGGGGTGAGGAACCGGAGATACACCGTTGTGCGCAGTCGCCCGCGGTTCCGTCCGGACGGTGCTGGTCAGCGAGGTATTACCGGTCTCTTACGGCAGGGCCGGGTCGCTGGCCGCCGGGGTGCGGTCACGGCTTTGCTGGACTCCCGAAGGCCGGGCCGCTCACGTCCGGCCCGAGCACCACCCCACGGAGGTCCCGGTGTCCGCGCTCCGCAAGCCCCGCTTGTCCCGCCGTATCGCCCTGTCCCTGCTGCTCGCCCTCGTGGTGGCGGCCGGCGCGGGGCTCTACGCCTTCCAGCCCTGGAAGGCGTTCACCACCACCACGGTGAACGAATCGCTTCCCGCCGCCTCCCCCTCGGCCGCCGGCCCGATGGAATCCCCCGCCGGCCCGACGGATCCCCCCGCCGGGCCGACGGACCTCGCCCGGGGCGGGTTCGTCGGTCACGAGCACGCCACCAGCGGCACCGCCCGCACGGTCCGGCTCGCCGACGGCGGGCAGACGGTGCTGCGCCTGGAAGACCTCATGACCTCGGAAGGGCCGGACGTACGGGTCTACCTCTCGCGCCGTGACGCGGGGGCGGCCGAAGCGGGGCTCGGGGCGGGGGCCGTGGAACTGGGCAGGCTCAAGGGCAACCGGGGCAACCAGAACTACACCGTCCCGGCCGGCACCGATCCGGCCGACTACCGCAGCGTCGTGATCTGGTGCGCACGCTTCTCGGTGTCCTTCGGTGCCGCCGACCTGGCCCCGGCGGCCATGCCGCCGGCACCGGCCGCGACGGCGGACGCAGGAGCCTGAACCGGCCGGGTCTGATTTCCGGTGGTTCAACTCGCGGAGTCTGGGCATCCGTGAAACCCAAGGGGCACCACTGGATCACCACGCACCCAGGTGTGCCCGTGCGACAGCCGTCAACTGTGACGGTGCCGCAGTTCGGGAGGACCTATGCACGATCTCGGATTCGTCTGCCTCGTGGAACGGCTGGCCGCCCAGGCCGAGGAAGCGCAGGGCTCATGGGCGGCCCAGCGGCTGCTCGGCACGCCCCGGCTGCCCCACCTCGTCACCCTCGCCGGGGCGGTCGCGGTGGCCGCCGTCGGCATCAAGCTGGCGCGTGACCGCCATGCGTCACCGATTCGGGCGACCGCTCCGCCCCCTCGGTGACGAACTCCAGCAGATCGGCGTTGAGCCGGTCCATGTGGGTCAGGTGCAGACCGTGCGGGCCGTCCTCGTACACCTTGAGCACGCTGCCGGGGATCAGCTTCGCCGTGCCCCGCCCGCACAGGTCGACCGGGTTGAAGGCGTCCGCGCCACCGTGGACGACCAGGGCGGGCACGGTGACGCGGGTCAGTTCCACGCGGAAGTCGGTCTCGGACATCGTGCGGCTCAGTCCCAGCATGGCCTTGACGGAGACCGCGCGCGTGTCCCACACCGACCAGTCCACGAGCGACCGCGAGACGGTGACGCCGGGGGTCCCCTCCCCGAAGAACGGACCCGCTATCGCGTCGACCCAGCCGGGCAGGTCCGCGGCGATCTGCGTGCGCATCTCGTCGAAGACACTGCCGGGGACGCCCTCGGGGTAGTCCGGGGCCTGTCGCAGCAGCGGGGTCAGGGTGGAGACCAGGACGACCTTGGCGACCCGCTCGGAGCCGTGCCGGGTCAGATAGCGGGCGACCTCGCCGGTGCCGGTCGAGTGGCCGACCAGGGTGACCTCCGTCAGGTCCAGGTGCTCCAGCAGGGCCGCCAGGTCGTCCGACAGCGTGTCGAAGTCGTAGCCGTCCCAGGGCTGTTCGGACCGGCCGTGCCCGCGCCGGTCGTAGGCGATGCAGCGCAGGCCCCGGTCGGCCAGGTGGGTCATCTGGTAGTTCCACATCTCACTGCTGAGGGACCAGCTGTGCGTGAACACCACGGGCGTGCCCGACCCCCAGTCCTTGTAGTACAGGCGGGTGCCGTCCCCGGTCGTGAAATGCCCCATGGTGGCCGCTCCTTCGTCTTCCGTGCGGACCGCCCCTGATCGGCTGCCCTGCGACGCTCACGTTGTCACCCGACGGCCGAACTGGCCATTACCCGGGGCGTAAGCGGGAAATACTGGTCGGGCAGCGGGAGTTGGGCATGCCGGAGGGGCACCCGGGCTTGGTGAACCGGGTGCCCCGCACCGCGCGGTCAGACCAGGTCGAACCGGTCCAGGTTCATCACCTTGTGCCACGCCGCGACGAAGTCCGTCACGAACTTCGCCTTCGCGTCGTCGCTCGCGTAGACCTCGGCGAGTGCGCGCAGCTCGGAGTTGGAACCGAATACGAGGTCGGCCCGGGTGCCCGTCCACCTGACCTCGCCCGAGGCGTCGCGGCCCTCGAACTCGTCCTGCGCCGGGGACGTCGACTTCCAGGTCGTGCCCATGTCGAGCAGGTTGACGAAGAAGTCGTTCGACAGCGTGCCCGGCCTGTCCGTGAAGACGCCGTGCTTCGAGCCGCCGTGGTTGGCGCCCAGGACGCGCAGGCCACCGACGAGGACCGTCAGCTCGGGCGCGCTGAGGGTCAGCAGGTTCGCCCTGTCGAGCAGCAGGAACTCGGCAGGCAGGCGGTTGCCCTTGCCCGCGTAGTTGCGGAAGCCGTCGTGGGCCGGTTCGAGCGCGGCGAACGACTCGACGTCCGTCTGCTCCTGTACGGCGTCGACACGGCCCGGCGTGAACGGCACCTCGACCGCGACGCCACCGTCCTTGGCGGCCCGCTCGACGGCCGCGGAGCCCGCGAGCACGATCAGGTCGGCCAGCGAGATCTGCTTGCCGGCGGTGGAGTTGAAGGACGACTGAATGCCCTCAAGCGTACGCAGCACCTGCGCGAGGCCGTCCGGGTTGTTGACCTCCCAGGTGCGCTGCGGCTCCAGGCGGATGCGGGCGCCGTTGGCCCCGCCCCGCTTGTCGCTGCCGCGGAAGGAGGAGGCCGACGCCCAGGCCGCGGAGACCAGCTGCGCGGTCGTCAGGTCCGAGCCGAGGATCTGCTCCTTGAGGGAGGCGATGTCGGCGGCGCCGACCGGTTCGCCCTCGCGCGCCGGCAGCGGGTCCTGCCAGAGGAGGACCTCGGAGGGTACCTCGGGGCCGAGGTAGCGCACGACCGGGCCCATGTCACGGTGCGTCAGCTTGTACCAGGCGCGGGCGAAGGCGTCCGCGAACTGGTCGGGGTGCTCGTAGAAGCGCCGCGAGATCTGCTCGTAGACCGGGTCGAAGCGCAGCGACAGGTCGGTGGTCAGCATCGTCGGGAGGTGCTTCTTCGACGCGTCGTGGGCGTCGGGGATGATCGCCTCGGCGTTCGTCGCCACCCACTGGTTCGCGCCGGCCGGGCTCTGGGTGAGCTCGTACTCGTACTCGAAGAGGTGCTTGAAGAAGTCGTGGCCCCACCGCGCGGGCGTGGTGGTCCAGGTGACCTCAAGACCACTGGTGATCGCGTCGCCGCCGACGCCCGTGCCGTAGGTGCTCTTCCAGCCGAGGCCCTGCTGCTCCATGGGAGCGGCCTCGGGGTCGTCGCCGACGCTCTCGCCGGGGCCCGCGCCGTGGGTCTTGCCGAAGGTGTGGCCACCGGCGATGAG